>JAKFDL010000021.1:0-43504 GCA_036676175.1 Methylotenera sp.
GAAGGCATCAGCTACGATACCACCAATAAATTAGTACTGGCAGCCAGCTGGGGTGAAAACAAAGTGTCAGTGATTGATGCACGTACTAACAAACTTATCACACACATTAAAACTAGCGATAAAAGCCGGGCATTTGGACAATTCATATTGTCCAAACAATAAAGATCAATCCATATAGAGCTGAACAGTAAAGGGGACAGCTCTTGCAGCAATCGCATACGTCAACGCAATCAAAAGCATCGCGTTACTCAAGGCATGGGCATATTGGCGTAACTGATTTATAATGCGAACAGCCTAATTTATTATCAAAAGCTTTTTTAAACGTTTTATACGGAGAATATGGAATGAACAAGTTTTTAGCAATGTTAGCTTTAGCAGTTTTACCTTTCACTGCCTTTGCGCACGGCCCTACGCCACAAAAAGTAGAAAAATCAATCGTCATTAAAGCCGCGCCAGCCAAAGTTTGGGCGATGGTAAAAGACTTTGGCAACATGCAAGCTTGGCACCCCGCGATTGCAAGTACTAAGTTAGTAAAAAAAGGTGACGAGACGCATAGAACGTTAACATTGAAAAGTGGTGGCGAAATTCACGAGAAGTTACGTAGTGCCGATGACAAAGACATGAAATTGAAATATGAGATTACTGGCGGCGTAGCACCAGTGGCTGATTACAACTCTGTGATGACCGTGGCCGCAGGCCCAGGCGCAGGTGAAACCACTGTGACTTGGGTAGGCCGTTTTTACCGCACTTATAAATTAAACCCGCCCATTCCTGCTGGCCAAGATGACGCAACAGCGACTGGCTTTATCACAGACGTTTACGATAGTGGTTTGGCCAATTTGAAAAAGGTGCTTGAAGGCTCAAAGTAAATAGCCAGGCAGCTGGCGCAACTGCAAAAAAACCATGGTGGAAATTTTGGTAAAGTGACACTAATGGTAATTACCTAATCTTCACTGACACTTTTTGTCAGTAAATCTAACAAAAAGCGGGTTAAATGCCCGCTTTTTTGTGCCTAAAATTATTGTATTAAGCCCCACACCTCTATCCATATTAAATATTTATATATAAAAAACAATTGGTTAGTAAATATTGTTAATGATTGGCACAGCCATTGCTAATAACTACTCAGCACTGGTAACTATAACTACCGGTGTAAGTACTCAGACGGTAGTTATATTCAATTAAATTTTTACAAAGGGAATTAAAATGATGATGAAATACACTTATAACCAAGCTCAAAAAGGCTTTACCTTAATCGAACTAATGATTGTTGTAGCAATTATCGGTATTTTGGCTGCAATCGCAATTCCACAATACAGCAACTACATCTCACGTACACGAGCTGCCTCTACCATGGCTGAATTAGGCTCTGTTAAAACTGCCGTTGGTTTATGTGTGCAAGAAACTGGTAGCCTTGCCGGATGTGATACTGGCGCCAATGGCGTTCAAACGCCTACTGCCACTGTAAACGTAATCACCCCAGGTGCTGTTGCTGATGGCGTAATTACCGGCACCAGTTCTGCACAAGTAGTCGCAGGTACTAATACCGCTTTCACATTAACGCCAGCTACACCTACAGCTGGAATGACTTCGTTAGCATGGACATTGACTGGTCTGTGTTCAGACACACGTGGTATTAGAGCTGGTAGTCTAGGTTGCTAATTTTGTAGAAGTAATAAATACGTAAGCCTCAAAAAATCCCCTTAAAAGGGGATTTTTTGTTTAAGGCTAAGATTAATTAAATTTACCGAAATATATGTCTAGAATTAAAGCCGCAGTCATTCATTTTATTATTAGCCTGACAATTGTGTCGGCAATTGTTATCGTAATGCTCACATTATGGTACCCGGATGCATACCTCGACTTAATGGGAGGAAAGACCCTCATATATTTGATTGCGGGTGTTGATATTTTTTTAGGCCCGTTACTTACTTTAGCAGTATTCGATGCCAATAAAAAGCTCATCAAGTTTGATTTAACGTGTATCGCAGTTTTACAAATCGCCGCTATGAGCTATGGGTTCTATGTAATGTTCCAGGCAAGACCAATTTTTACTATATATAATCAAAATGCGTTCTATGTTGCATCTGTTGTTGATATCGTTCCCAGCGAACTAGCGAAGGGTAAAAGAAAAGAATGGCGTACTGCGTCTTTGACCGGGCCAAAATTAGCTGCCGCAAAACCTGATTCAAAAAGTAAATATGAAACTGTTTTTTATGAAACCGAATCTCAGGCAAACACAATTCAGCAATATCCAAGATTCTATGATGATTATAAAAATCATCTAGCGAATGTTATTAAAGCTGGCAAACCTTTAGCAGAGCTTGCCAAAATAAGCCCTGATAATAAACAAGTAGTTGATAGGTTTTTAACTAAGAAAAAACAAACTATCGGTGATTTCTTGTTTTTACCAATTTATGCAGCAACCGGCGAGATGTCTGCAATTGTAGACGCCAAAACTGGTGAGTTTATTGAAATAATTGACGCAACAAAATAAATACAACTCTATGAATTAGCGCAACGCGTTCCACCTTCTAACACCATGGCTTTCATCCCAAACTGTGCAAGTATAAATGCAGCGGCGCTGCTGCGGCGACCCGTTTGGCAATATACGATGTATTCTTTTGTCGGTTCAAGTTGGCTAATAAAACCACGCAACTCATGCAATGGTGCGTTAATAGCAGCTTCAATATGGTGATAAGCATATTCAGACTCGAAGCGCACATCCAGCCACTCTGCTGTACCACTAGCCACTTTAGCTTGTGCTTCTTTCATATTAATCGTGTTAACAATCGGCGCTTTAAGTAGCTCTACAAAGTCTTGTTTTTTTAGTCGCAACAACTGTCCGCTGGTTTTCATGGTCACTGTGGCGTTACGCTTGTTGTCAGAGGCCAACGCCTCTTCACCAAAACCAGCACCTGCATAAATATCGGCCAACACAATGGCGCCTTGGCTGGGGTCTTTCACGCGGCTGACAATGGCACTGCCCTCCTGAATCAAATAGTAGTAATCACCTTCTTGCCCTTGCCTAATAATCGTTTGACCTGCTTCGACGGAGACTGGCTGCATGCGGGAAAACATCGCTTCAATATTGGCCGCGGGAAGTTTGTTAAACACACCATTTTGCAATTTAAATGCATTAAAGCTGGCAGCATCTAATTTAAACTCTGTTTGCGTCAGCATAGTCTGTTGCATTTGCGCTGGCGGGTAGCCAGAGAGTTGGTCCCAAGTCAGCATAATATCCAGCAAATCTAAATCGATGCGCACTATATCCAATGGTGTTAGCGCAATGGTGTCTTTAATTTTTAAACGCCCCGCATCTACGGGATGTTTGGCAGCATCGGTGCCCGCCCGCAAAATGACTTTGTTACCATTTTCGTAACGTATGCCCAAGTCACCAGCTACTACGTATAGCGCTTGCATGCTGTTATTCATCATCCGTGTGGGATCCAGATTTTTGCTCACCGGCTCAATAAAGCAGGCTGCAGCAAGCTCTTCCAGGCGAGTTGGTGAAAGCCTTGCCAATGGCTCAAACTGTGCTAATCTGGCCTTGCTGATTGAAATAGGCTCGCGTTGATCCATGGCTTTACAACTCCAAAACTTGCTGGTTACGTAGCGCCAGGCAATGCCTCGTAGCTGGGTTTGCCGCGATCTCCTGCATAATATTTGTATCCTCACCCGGCTTCAGATGGGTAATGAACACTTGTGGCTTACTTTGCAGATAAGACAATTGCTGTGCCAACCTGTCTGGGCATAAATGTTTTGAAAGTCTTGCCAACTCAGACTCCGCATTGCTAAATGCGGTTTCTATTATCAGGTATTTTATATTATTAATGGTATTCACTGCTTGCCAAAAATCTTCCCCGCCTTCTGTATCTCCCGTAAAGACCAAACTATTTTCTCCACTATTTATTTGGTACCCTACTGCTGGCACCACATGGCTAGCTGGCAAGGCAGTAATGCTTTTATGCTTAATCAGTATGGTCTCTCCAACTTTAATCTCGTTAAAAACTAAAAAGGGAAATGCACTGTTGGGTATTTTAGAAAAGTCTGGCCAAACCAACCAATTAAAAATATGCTGTTTTAAAATATCAATGACTTCGCGCGTCGCATGCACAGTGACAGGCTTATCACGTAAACCCATGACAGTATCCACCAACAATGGGATAAACCCAATATGGTCGATGTGGGTGTGTGTGACAAAAATATGATCGATTTTTAGTAAAGCTTCCAGCGATAAATCGCTCACACCAGTGCCTGCGTCTATCAACACATCATCATCAATTAATAACGCAGTGGTGCGGCTACTACCGCCAATACCACCGCTACAACCTAGTATTTTAACTTGCATATAAAATCTCTTTTTATTTAACTTTTTAATGCGCTATTGTCATAGGTGTCAAAAATTCATTCCTTCATCAGGCTAAACAACCCCATATTTAGCTTGTGACATAACTTCAGCAATAAACCTGCCAACATAATTAATAAAGCATAAATGTATGTGTGGCTATAAAATCTTAGTTAAAATTGCAGTGTTGAAACCAGCCCAAAACCATGCCCTGCTCTTAGTCAACTCTTCTATAATTAACACCATTTACAATTGAGCAACATATGTCCATAGCCTTAGAAACCCCAATCGAAATTTGCCACATCAACCATCCTACTGCTAGCGTCATTTGGTTGCACGGATTGGGCGCAGATGGCCATGACTTTGTGCCGGTGGTGGAGATGTTGAAGTTACCTACTATCCGTTTCATTTTGCCACACGCGCCTTATCAAAAAATCACCATGAATAATGGTTATGAGATGCGTGCTTGGTATGATTTGTTTGGCTTAAATAGTAAGCACCTGCAAGATCAGCCTGGTATAGAAAAGATGCAGGCGCATATAGAATCCCTGATTGCACTAGAAAACCAACGCGGCATTGCCAATAATAACATTGTTTTGGCAGGCTTTTCGCAAGGTGGTGCCATGGCGCTACATACAGCACTCCGCCAGAAACAAGCACTGGCAGGCGTGCTGGCGTTATCGACTTACTTACCATTGCAAGAGCAATTATCCATACAAAAAACCACGGAGAGTTTAAAAACGCCTATTTTTATGGCTCATGGTACTTTTGACGAGGTGATTACGCTGGAGAGAGGCAAGCAGTCTTTAAGTGTTCTAGAAGATCACGGATACCAAATCCAATGGCACGAATACCCCATGGCACATAGTGTACATCCACAGGAGATTAATGATATTCGCCTATTTTTAGAAAAGGCTTTAATTCATTAAACTGTTGAGATTAAACACGCAAACACGATAAGTTTTGCTAGAATCACACAATCAGACAGCCAAAACCTCATGACAAAAAACAGCCAACAACAAGTGCCAGATTTTGAAAGCTCATTGCTTGAGCTGGAGGCCATTGTGAGTCAAATGGAATCTGGAAATTTACCGCTTGAGCAATCGATCAATGCTTATAAACGTGGTGCTGCACTATTGCAGAGCTGCCAAAAATCACTTGGTGACGCCGAACAACAAGTGCGCATACTCACCGAAGCCAATCAACTTGAGGTGTTTGAGCAGGATGCACCATAAGGCATGAATAGTCCAATGCCATTACCAATTAACGAGCAAGCTAACGCATTCGATGCTTGGGTGCACGATATGCAATTGCGGATGGAAGATGTGCTAGACACGCACCTGCCTTCGGCAACTACTTCGCCAATGCGTTTGCACGAAGCCATGCGATATGCCACCTTGGGTGGAGGCAAACGTGTACGCGCTTTGCTGGCCTATGCTGCGGGTGAGTTTTGTGGTGCCGCAATAAACAAAATTGATGTGCCTGCCGCCGCAGTAGAAATGATCCATGCGTTTTCGCTGGTACACGATGACTTACCGTGCATGGATGATGACGATCTACGGCGTGGAAAACCTACAGCGCATAAGAAATATGGCGATGCAATGGCGCTATTAGTGGGTGATGCGCTGCAAAGCTTGGCGTTTCAGCTGATTTCTCAAGACAAATTACTTAAAAGTGCGCCGCAAAAACTCAAAATGTTGCATATGCTGGCACTAGCCAGCGGCTCACGCGGCATGGCGGGTGGTCAAGCCATTGATATTGATAGCATCGGCATTCCACTCACTCGCCCCGAGCTAGAGCATATGCATATCCAGAAAACAGGTGCACTAATACGCGCAGCAGCGTTATTAGGCGCTTATAGTGCTGACAAACCTAAAGAGGATAGGGTAAGCGCGGTAGATCATTTTGCGAAGTCAATAGGCTTGGCATTCCAAGTGGTGGACGACATCTTAGATGCTGAAGCCGATACGCAAACTTTGGGCAAAACAGCGGGTAAAGACCAATTGCATAATAAGTCCACTTACGTCACTATTTTAGGCTTATCCGCTGCTAAGCAATTAGCTAACGAGCTACATGCCAATGCCATGGCAGCTTTGTCTTTTTATGGACGCGATGCAGATTTGCTGAGGCACTTAGCCAACTTTATTACCCACCGCAGCTTTTAACGCAGCGCCTTTTTATGCCCTCTCTACTAGATAAGATTCACTCGCCTGAAGATTTACGCCTGTTAAATCGTGATGAATTAGCTATATTAGCAACAGAGTTACGGTCATTTTTAGTCACAAGTGTTGCACAAACCGGTGGCCATTTATCGTCTAATTTAGGCGTAGTTGAACTAACCATCGCATTACATTATGTGTTTAATACGCCCGATGATCGTTTGGTCTGGGATGTTGGTCACCAGACCTATCCGCACAAAATCCTGACTGGCCGTCGCGCCGCCATGGCCAACTTGCGCAAGCCAAGTGGCATTGCGGGCTTTCCTCGCCGCGGTGAAAGCGCTTACGACACCTTTGGCACTGGCCATTCCAGCACTTCGATCTCAGCTGCACTGGGCATGGCGATTGCCGCCAAGCAAGCAGGTTTAGAGCGCCGCTGCGTGGCGATTATTGGTGACGGTGCCATGACCGCAGGCATGGCGTTTGAGGCGCTTAACAATGCCGGCGACATGGATGCGAATTTGCTGGTGATTCTGAATGACAACGACATGAGCATCTCTAACAATGTAGGTGCGCTCAATAATTATCTAGCGCGCTTGTTGTCTGGTCGTTTCTATGACACGGTCCGCCGTAGCGGTAAAAAAATGTTAGGTGCAGTGCCACCAGTGCAAGAGTTCGCCAAGCGTGCCGAGGAGCATGCCAAAGGCATGGTAATGCCTGGCACCCTGTTTGAGGAGTTTGGTTTTAACTATATTGGCCCGATTGATGGCCATGATTTGCCGGTGCTACTGGATACATTAAGCAATATTCGCGCACTAAAAGGCATGCAGTTTTTGCACATCGTCACGCAAAAGGGCAAAGGCTTTGAGCCCGCTGAGGACGACCCAAATAAATACCACGGCGTGAGTAAGTTTGATCCCAGCAACGGGGTTTCA
Source organism: Methylotenera sp. (assembly GCA_036676175.1). Classification (GTDB taxonomy): domain Bacteria; phylum Pseudomonadota; class Gammaproteobacteria; order Burkholderiales; family Methylophilaceae; genus Methylotenera_A. The sequence goes on from JAKFDL010000021.1 coordinate 7,443, forward strand.
GCCTCACTAAATACCAAAAAAACCTACACACAAGTATTTGGTGATTGGCTGGTAGATATGGGTGATAGTGATGATAAGCTCGTCGCCATTACGCCTGCCATGTGCGATGGCAGCGGCTTAAATCTATTCTCAGAAAAATACCCGCACCGCTATTTTGACGTTGGCATTGCTGAACAGCATGCACTCACGTTTGCAGCCGGAATGGCTTGTGATGGCCTAAAACCTGTCGTCGCCATTTACAGTACATTTTTGCAACGCGCTTACGACCAATTAATTCATGACGTTGCATTGCAAAATCTTGATGTTTTATTTGCCATAGACCGTGCCGGGCTGGTGGGGGCAGATGGCCCGACGCATGCTGGCAGTTTCGACTTAAGTTATTTGCGCTGCATTCCTAACATTGTGATTATGGCACCCAGTGACGAAAACGAATGCCGACAAATGCTGTCGACGGGCTATTTATACCAAGGCGTTGCCGCGGTACGATATCCACGCGGCACCGGCACCGGCACACTGATCAACACTAAGCTGGACACTTTACCAATTGGAAAAGGGCAGATTGTGTGCCAAACCAAAGTCAAACAAGGCAAGAAAGTAGCCATTTTAGCGTTTGGCAGCATGTTAGCGCCCGCTCTGCAGGCCTCATCAACACTAGGTTGCACCGTTGCCAATATGCGCTTTATTAAACCATTAGATATCGATTTGATTTCCAATTTGGCCAAATCACATGATTTAATTGTGACGATTGAAGAAAATGCGGTGATGGGTGGCGCAGGTGCGGCAGTGCTAGAAGCCATGCAAATACTGCATTTAAACAATCCCACACTGTGCCTTGGGCTGCCTGACAATTTTATTGAACATGGTGTGCATGAAACCATGTTGGCGGAATGCGGTCTAGACAGTGAAGGAATTGTGGCTGCCATTACACAAAAATTAAAAGCAATTATTTGATTTTTCTGTATTGATTTAATTATTTTCAGCCCCATCCTTGGACTATTAAACATTTGTTTACTAAAGCGCATGCGAGTAGACTTTCAATCGTATAAAAATCGCGCTTAATTTTATGGAAACCAGCCGAATTTATGAACCAACCTACCTTACCAGACCACGCTAAAAGTCCGATCGAGGACACCCAAAGCATGCCAGATGTGCGCCACTTAGACATTAATAAAGTCGGCATTAAATCGATTCGTCACCCAGTGGTGGTAAAAGACAAAACAGGTGGTGAACAAAGTACAGTGGCCGTGTTTGACATGTATGTGCACCTACCGCACAACTTCAAAGGCACCCATATGTCGCGCTTTGTTGAGATTTTAAACGTTAATGAGCATGCGATTTCTATAGAGTCGTTCGAAAGTATTCTGCGCGAAATGGTGAAGCGCTTAGAGGCCGAATCTGGCTACGTGGAAATGCGCTTTCCTTATTTCGTTAACAAATCTGCGCCGATTTCTGGCGTTAAAAGTTTGCTCGATTACGATGTCACTTTTATCGGTGAAATCAAAAATGGTAAATTCGATATCACAGTAAAAGTGCTGGTACCTGTGACCAGCTTGTGCCCATGCAGTAAAAAAATCTCCGATTATGGTGCGCACAATCAACGCAGTCACGTCACCGTGACCGCCCTGATTAACGACTTTATCTGGATAGAAGACATTATCAGTATGGTAGAAAAGCAAGCCTCGTGTGAGTTATATGGCCTGCTTAAACGTCCAGATGAAAAATTTGTTACTGAGCGCGCGTATGACAACCCAAAATTTGTTGAAGACATGGTGCGCGATGTAGCCACGCAACTAAATAATGAAAAACGTATCGACAAATTCATTGTGGAGTCGGAAAATTTTGAGAGCATCCATAACCACAGTGCTTACGCGTTGATTGAAAACGACAAACGCAAAAGATAGTATTACGAATTAATTAACCGTAGTAATTTAAGGAGTAGTTTTATGAGCCAAGTGCAGCCTGTAGCTTCAGTCAAAAACAAAGCCTCATTTTTTCAAATTGGTAAAGCGGTGCTTTGGAGCCTGCTAGGCGTGCGCCAGCAAAAAGGCTATGAGGATGACACCTCGAAAATCACGCTCAAACAGGCAGTGGTTGCAGGAATCATTGGCGGTATTATTTTTGTAGTAAGTATGCTTACCTTTGTACGCTTTGTCATTAGCCAATTAGGCTAATAAACCCACTGTATCTTTTCTGTATCTTTTGCTAAAATATTAGCAATTTGGCACGATAAAAAATTAATGCCCTGCAAGCCGTTTATATTAGCTTGCAGGGCATTCGTTTAATGTTGATTACTTCTTAGTCAGTGTCATCACCGAGTTATCGCGCCGCATATCTAATTTATTCAAAGCTGACATGCCCAGCAATACCATCGCTGGCGAGCCACCTTCGTTGACAATGACATCTACATTGTTAAGTGTAATGGTGCCAATTCTTAACGTATTCACATTTACCAAATACGCCATGACTTGGCCATTTGCTGTGTTCACTGGTACTTTTTCACCTTTTTCATAATCAATTTTGGCAAACTTAGCATCGCCGCTATTCATTGCCACGGTACTGGCACCAGTGTCGACCAAGTATTTCAACGATACACCGTTAATCGAAAGATTGCCGGTAAAATGACCACGACTATCGGCATATAAACTTACTGGGTCAGTAGATACTGGGCCCGCACTACCCGCTACTGAAGCAGCCTGACCCATTTTGAGCGTTTGGCGTTTCCCTTCCACCATAAACGTAGCTGATTCGCTATCAGCAGAAATTAACTTAACACCATTTTTGGTTTGGCCTGCACTGATAGTTTGTGGCGCGCTACCATTAATACTCACCAAGGCTTTCCCACTGAATAAACCCACCACATTTAAACGCGTTTCTGCCGCAGCTTGACCTGCTACAACAATCGTTAGTAAAGCAAATAATATTCTATACATAAACATCCTATAAACACCTAACTAAACATACCAGCGCGTGCATGCGTTTGGTTTAACTTCAGCCCCAATGCTATCACAACAAAGCCAAGTAATGGGAACAGCGCCGCCAGCAGAAACGTATTCTGTCCACCCATATATTGCAATGCATAACCGCCAGCAAGCCCACCAACAGTGCCACCCACGCCATACGCTACGCTGTTATAAATGGCCTGACCTTTGGCTTGGTGGCGACCATTAAAAAACTGCGTAATCACCTCTACCGATGCCGCGTGAAAGCTGCCAAAGGTGAACGCGTGTAAACTTTGCGCGATTAGCAACCACCACAAGCTATCTACTGCAACGCCTATCATACTAAACCGGAGGACAGCCAACGCCAAACTTGTCAGTAAGATTATTTTTAAGCTAAAACGTGCCATCAATTTTGGCATCAGCATAAAAATGATAATTTCGCAGATAACGCCCAGCGACCACAGCAGGCCAATCATGCCTTTACTATAGCCGTGCTCGGCCAAATAGATAGAGTAAAAATTATAGAGCACGCCATGTGCGGTCACCATCAGCGCGCAACCCAGTAGCAAAGCGATGACGACGGGCTGCTTGATAATCTGCCAAATAGAAAAATGGTCGTGTGCGTGCGGTGCCACGGTGGCGTCGGGCAATTTAAATGTCAGGGCGAATAAAATAATCTGCACACTCAATAAAAACCACAACAAACTTTTAATGCCATAAGCGTCTATTAAAAAACCTAGCGCCACTGCCGCCACAATAAAGCCTAGCGAGCCCCACATGCGGATACGGCTGTAATGGCCGTTGGTGGTGGCAAGATGCGCTAAGGTAAGCGATTCTGATAAGGGGAGCGTTGAACTGGTGAATAGACTTAACGACAGCATGACAAAGAATAACCACCAAAAGCCGTGCGCCCAAAATACTGCGATGAATCCTAGCAAACCAAGTAAGGCAGTCAGTTGTATCCATTTAACACGCCGCCCAGTATGGTCGGCCAGCCAGCCCCATAAGTTGGGCGCAAAAATCCGGCTGATTTGAAACAGCGACATGAGGATGCCAATATCCGCTGCCGAAAACTGCTCCGACTGCAAATACAAGCCCCAATAAGGCACGAATGCGCCTACAAAGAAGTAATAGATGAAGTAAAAACGCGAAAGATTAGCGTGTAGCGCGTGGCTCACAATGTAACGTCTACGATTAAATCTTAGGAATGGTTGACACTACATCGGCGTTTTGTGCGCGATGCCGCAAAGCGTGATCCATCAGCACCAGCGCCAACATTGCTTCAGCAATCGGCGTGGCGCGCACACCCACACACGGGTCGTGTCTGCCAGTTGTTTGCATGGTAATTGCATTGCCATTTTTATCAATGGAGCGTCGTTCTTGCGGAATGCTAGACGTTGGCTTTAGTGCGACATTCACGCGAATCACTTGACCACTGGAAATGCCACCCAAAATACCACCGGCGTGATTGGTCACGAATCCAGTGGGCGTCAGTTCATCCGAATGTACACTGCCACGTTGGGCGATGCTGGCAAAACCTGCGCCTATCTCGACGCCTTTCACTGCGTTAATGCCCATCATGGCATGCGCAATATCAGCATCAAGCCGATCAAACACAGGCTCGCCCCAACCGACTGGCACACCTTCGGCCAGCACGGTAATGCGCGCACCAACCGAATCGCGCTCTGCACGAATATTGTCTAAATACGCTTCTAGCTTTGGTAAAACAGTCGTATTAGGCGAAAAGAATGGATTGTCGTTGACGCAGTCCCATGTTTCAAAGGGAATTTCAATTTCACCTAACTGGCTCATATAGCCGCGCACGGTGATGCCAAAACGTTCTTTTAACCACTTTTTAGCAATACCGCCTGCCGCCACACGAATCGCTGTTTCACGCGCACTGCTGCGGCCACCACCACGATAATCGCGCACGCCATATTTTTGCGCATAGGTGTAATCCGCATGCCCAGGCCTAAACGTATCCATGATTTTGCTGTAATCCTGAGAGCGTTGATCCGTGTTGCGAATTAGCAAACCGATTGGTGCGCCTGTGGTTTTCCCCTCAAACACGCCCGACAAAATCTCCACTGCGTCGGCCTCTTGGCGTTGCGTCACGTGCCTTGATGTTCCAGGCTTGCGACGGTCTAAATCAATCTGTAAATCTTCTGCACACAAACTTAAACCAGGCGGACAGCCATCCACCACACCGCCGATGGCTGCGCCATGCGATTCACCAAAACTGGTTAAGGTAAATAAAGTTCCAATTGTGTTGCCAGACATAATGATGACTTTGTAAAAATTTTGGATATTTTAACACACTCAAACTTTTAGGCCTTGAACCCATTGTGTATAAACCTGAGTCGCGACTTTATTCAAAAAGAAACAATGCACAGCTAAATTTTCTTGCATCGTATTCGACTGTTGCACCGCAATACTGCTAGCGGATTCGCGTAGCTCAGCTTCACCCTCTTCGCACCATTTTTTCACCATGTCGGGGGTCATTTCGATATGCGTTTGAAAGGCCACATGCTTACCTATACTCCAAGCCTGGTTTTGACAGTGCGGACTGGCAAGCAAATGTTGAGCACCTGTCGGCAGGCTAAATGTTTCACCATGCCAATGAAACGCATTAAAAATTTCAATCTCGCCGAACCAGTGCTTAGCTAATTCACTTTGACTTACTGTGACTTCACCCCAGCCTATCTCTTTAATGGCATTTTTAGTGACTCTAGCGCCCAGCGCTTTACTCATCAATTGGCCGCCCAAGCAATGTCCAAGCAGTGGAATTTCGTTATCTTTAGCTTGGCGAATCAAATCCAGCAGCGGTGCTATCCAAGGCAAATCGTCATTTACGCTCATCGAGCCACCCATTAAAACTATACCGCTGTAAGCCAATATGGATGGGGGTATCGGGGCACCTTCATCCACTTTGATGAGCTGCCATGCAATATTTTGAGCGTCTAAAAAATCGCCTAAATACCCAGGCCCTTCGTGCGCCAGAAAGCGAAAAATAAGGATAGGTTTTGTTGTAACAACATTCATAAAATTTGATAGTTTCCCACTTCAATATCATCAATGGTATACCGCCCAATTGCATATCGAATCAAGCGCAACGTTGGAAAGCCTATTTTAGCGGTCATACGACGCACTTGGCGATTTTTTCCCTCAGAAATTTTTATCTCCAACCAACTGGTCGGAATTGCCTTACGTTCACGGATTGGCGGGTTGCGTTGCCATAAATTAGCTGGTGCTTGCATCAGCCTTACTTGTGCGGGCTGGGTCACAAAATCGCCCAAGTCGACGCCTTTACTTAAAGGGATTAAATCGGCATTCTGCGGTGCGCCCTCTACCTGCACCCAATAAGTTTTGGTTTCTTTATGTTTTGGATGACTTAATTTGTGTTGCAATGCGCCATCATCGGTTAAAATAAGTAAACCTTCAGAATCAGTATCTAAGCGACCTGCAGCATAAATATTAGGGATATCAATGAAGTCTTTTAACGTGGGATGCTTCTCATGCATACTAAATTGGCACACGACGTTAAACGGCTTATTAAATAAAACAATCATCTTAGGAAGCAAACAATAATGACGAAAGCAGATTCAAAAATAATAGTCCCGACGCATGGCGAAAAAATCACGGTTAACGCTGACAACTCGCTCAACGTACCCAACAATCCGATTATCCCATTTATTGAGGGCGATGGCATAGGGATAGATATTACAGCCCCCATGCAAAAAGTGGTGGATGCTGCAGTGAACAAAGCTTATGGCGGCAAGCGCAAGATTGCTTGGATGGAAGTATACGCTGGCGAAAAAGCAGTGAATACCTATGGCAAAGATAAAGAAGGTAAAGACACTTGGCTGCCAGCAGAAACCATGCAAGCAGTGCGCGATTATGTGATTTCAATTAAAGGTCCGCTCACTACGCCTGTTGGTGGTGGCATTCGTTCTTTAAACGTAACATTACGCCAAGAGCTTGATTTATATGTATGCCTGCGCCCGGTGCAATATTTTACCGGCGTGCCCAGCCCAGTGAAACATCCCGAAAAAACCGATATGGTGATATTCCGTGAGAATACAGAGGACATTTATGCTGGCATTGAATGGGCAGCTGGCAGTGATGAAGTTGAGAAAGTGATTCAATTTTTAAGTGACATGGGCATGCGCAAAAAAATTCGCTTCCCCGAAAATTCCGCTATTGGCATTAAGCCCGTTTCTGTTGATGGCAGTAAACGCTTAATTCGCAAAGCGATTCAATATGCCATTGATAATAACCGTAAGAGTGTGACGATTACCCACAAGGGTAATATTATGAAATTTACCGAAGGTGGCTTTAGAGATTGGGGCTATCAACTAGCTAAAGAAGAGTTCGGTGCGGTAGAAATTGACGGTGGCCCTTGGCTAAAATTACCGAACGGCATTGTCATCAAAGATTGCATTGCCGACGCATTTTTACAAGAAATTTTGCTGCATCCGAGCGAATATGACGTGGTAACGGCCACCAACTTGAATGGTGATTACATGAGTGACGCACTGGCGGCGCAAGTAGGCGGCATTGGCATCGCACCAGGCGCTAACTTAAGCGACACTGTAGCCATGTTTGAAGCCACTCATGGCACCGCGCCGAAAATCGCCGGTAAAAACCTGGCCAATCCAAGTTCTATTATTCTATCGGCCGAGATGATGTTGCGTCATATGGGCTGGCTAGAGGCAGCAGACTTAGTGCTGACAGGCGTCGCTAAAGCGATTGTATCGAAACGTGTAACGGGTGATTTTTCCAGCCAAATGGAAGGTGCTACACAAGTGGGTACAGCTGAGTTTGGTGATGAAATTATCAAGCAAATGTAACACTAATTAATAACCAACAAAAAACGGCTCGTATCACGAGCCGTTTTTTTATAACTTGCTAGATTATTCCATATTTTAAACGCTTAGGCTTTTTGAATATTTGAAGCTTGTTTGCCTTTCGGTCCTTCAGTCACATCAAAGCTGACGCGCTGACCTTCTTTAAGGCTTTTATAGCCAGATTCTACAATAGCTGAAAAATGCGCAAATAGGTCATCACCACCATCATCCGGGGTAATAAACCCAAAACCTTTTGAATCGTTGAACCATTTTACTGTACCAAGTGCCATTTCTGCTTCCTTTATTTATTCATATTTATGTGGGCGAGCCCAAAAAAAACATTGGCTTCAAGCATATCGCCAAGATACTTAATTGATACTTAACTAACTTATCTTGCGAATAATTTACAGCTAAAAGTCAAATTAAATAGCCTTTAGGGCCAATTAAAACCTCATATGCGCTTTATATGTTAGCCAAGATAAAAAGTCAAGTTTAGGCTTAATGTGTTGTTTATTTGACATATTTTATTGCATAATCTGTTACAAAGCTTATTCATTACGTAAGCATTGTCTTTACAAAAAAAAAGTTAAAGTGCATTATTACAGTCATTACCTAACAATTTAAAATATTGTTTAACTACAATAGTTTAGATAAAATAGATAAATAACTAGATGAGAAGTTACTGTAAATAAAAGTAATCATTACATTGATAAATTTAAAGTGAAGAATGACGCATGGCTGCAATCGCAACATCAATTAAACTAAGTGGGCTTGCCCGGCTGTTGGTGCAAGAAAATTTGCTGTCTGAAGCGGATGCAAACAATATTCAATCACAGGCCAATATTGCAAAAACACCGTTTATTACCAACGTCATTGCCAGTAAAAAAGTTTCTGCAGAAAAAATTGCAGAAATGACATCGAAGTCTTTTGGCTTCCCTTATTTTAATCTGGATGTTTTTAACTCAGATTATCTGCCCGCCAAATCCATAGATTTAAAGCTCATGCAATCTAACCGCGTGATTGCGCTTAAAAGTCAAAACAATGTGTTATTTGTCGCGATCTCAGACCCCACCAATTTGCACGCCCTAGATAGCGTACAGTTCCAGATGGGCATGACCTTGTCGCCAGTGGTAGTCGAGGATGACAAGCTGGGCAAGTGGATAGACAAGATCGTCGAAGCAAAAGATACGGCGATGACTTCGTTGGATGTAGATGGTGACTTTGACCTCGACATGGGCAGTGGCGAAGAAGAGACTGTTGCGGACACACAGGAAGTTGACGACGCACCGGTTGTTAAATTTTTGAACAAGATGTTATTGGATGCCATCAACATGGGTGCATCGGATTTGCATTTTGAGCCTTATGAAAAATTTTATCGCATTCGTTATCGTATCGATGGCCAGTTAAGAGACATTGCACAGCCGCCATTGGCAATAAAAGATAAACTTGCCTCGCGTATTAAGGTCATTTCCAGCTTGGATATTTCTGAAAAACGCATCCCGCAAGATGGTCGTATGAAATTAGTGTTATCAAAAACGCGTACTATCGATTTTCGCGTCAGCACGTTACCGTTGATACACGGTGAAAAAATCGTGATGCGTATTTTAGACCCAACGAGCGCCACATTAGGTATTGAAGCACTGGGATATGAACCAGCACAAAAAGAGGCATTGCTGCATGCGGTATCGCGACCATATGGTTTAGTTTTAGTGACAGGGCCAACCGGTTCTGGCAAAACGGTGTCACTCTATACTTGCCTAAATATTCTAAATAACCCAGGTGTTAATATCGCCACAGCAGAGGATCCATGCGAGATTCCACTGGCAGGCATTAACCAAGTTAACGTGAATGACAAGCAAGGCCTCACCTTTGCGGCAGCATTAAAGTCGTTCTTACGGCAGGATCCCGACATTATTATGATTGGAGAGATTCGCGACCTTGAAACGGCGGATATGGCAATTAAAGCCGCCTCCACTGGTCATATGGTACTTTCAACGTTACACACCAACGATGCGCCCTCTACTTTAACGCGCCTGATGAACATGGGCGTTGCGCCATTTAATATTGCTTCGGCAGTGTCACTGATTACCGCCCAGCGCTTGGCGAGGCGTCTGTGTAAGAGCTGTAAAGTACCGATTGATGCACCAAAAGAAGCCTTGCTAGAGGTGGGTTTTATTGAGGAAGATTTTAAAGAAAAATGGCAACTGTACGGTCCGAAAGAAGGCGGTTGTGAGCTCTGTAACAACGGCTATAAAGGCCGTGTTGGCATCTACCAAGTGATGCCAGTGACCGATGCCATTTCGCGCATTATCATGTCGCAAGGCAATGCTATTGATATAGCGGACCAAGCCAAAAAAGAAGGCGTCAACGATTTGCGCAGGTCAGGCATACTTAAAGTCATTCAAGGCTTAACTTCTGTTGCGGAAGTCGAGGCCTGCACTAATGAGTAGCACACCTCAGAGTAGTGACGAAAAAAGCGGTTTTTTTAGTAGAATGAATGCGTAGGTCTAATTAAGGACGTAATATGGCAGCGAGTGCAAATAAGCAGGTTACCTATCTATGGGAAGGTAAAGATAAAAAAGGCAAGGTCATTAAGGGTGAAATGCGCGCTGCGGGCGAATCGATTGTAAACGCAACATTGCGCCGCCAAGGCATTAGCGTTACCAAGGTAAAAAAACAGAGTGTATTTGCTAGCAAAGGCAAAATCACCGATAAAGATATCACCTTATTTACACGCCAGCTAGCCACCATGATGAAAGCAGGCGTACCGTTATTACAAGCTTTCGATATTGTCGGCAAAGGGCACAGCAACCCAGCAGTCGCGAAGTTGCTGGGCGACATTAAAGCCGACGTAGAAACTGGTAGTAGTTTAAGCACCGCTTTCCGTAAGTATCCACTTTATTTCGATAACTTATTCTGCAATTTGGTTGGCGCAGGTGAGCAGGCGGGTATTTTAGATACATTGTTAGATCGCTTAGCCACTTACAAGGAAAAAATCCAGGCCATTAAAGGCAAAATCAAATCAGCACTGACTTACCCAATCTCTATCATCGTGGTGGCTTTTGTCATTGTATCCATTATTATGATTTTCGTGATTCCCGCTTTTAAATCGCTTTTTGAAGGTTTTGGCGCAGATTTACCAGGGCCCACTTTGGTAGTGATGGCGATTTCTGAGTTTTTTGTCAGTTGGTGGTGGGCGATCTTTCTATCGATTGGGGGCGGTTTGTGGTTCTTCTTCTACACTTGGAAACGCTCTGAGAAAATGCAAGCCACCATGGACAGGCTCATGCTAAAACTGCCTGTCATTGGAGAAATTATTCGCAAAGCCACCATTGCACGCTTCTCACGTACCTTATCTACCATGTTTGCTGCTGGCGTACCTTTAGTAGAAGCTCTAGATTCAGTGGCAGGTGCGGCCGGTAACCGTGTATATTATGATGCCACTAAACGCATCCAAAGTGAAATCAGTACGGGTACTAGCTTAACGGTGGCCATGCAAAATGCCAATGTATTCCCCAACATGGTACTGCAAATGACGGCCATTGGTGAAGAATCCGGTGCGCTTGATTCCATGCTAAGCAAAGTGGCTGATTTCTTTGAAGCAGAAGTAGATAATGCTGTGGATGCCATGTCCAGCTTGATGGAACCAGTCATTATGGTGGTTCTAGGTACCATCATTGGTGGCTTGGTGGTGGCGATGTACCTACCAATATTCAAAATGGGTGAAGTGGTGGGCTAAACCATTTTTACTAGCAATAAAGGCCACACCTGTGGCTTTTATTTTTTACGAGCTATATTACTTTTTTGCGGCCTGCAAGCTTTTCTCAATTTCTTTGTATGGTTGCGCACCTAGCATACGCCTGCCATCAGAAAAAATAAGTGTGGGAGTACTAGTCACACCCACTTTTCTAGCCAGTTCCCCTATCCGTTCAAGCGGCACTTCACAGTTGCCCGCGTTGCTTGGCAATCTATTATTAAAATTCCACTCGTTCCAAGCTTTGGCGCGATTATTTGCGCACCAAATGAGCTTAGATTTATTTGCCGCATCTGGGTGTAATGACTCGATAGGGTATAGAAATGTATAAATGGTAACGTTATCAATGTTGGTCAGTTCATTCTGTTCTAAACGTTTGCAAAACGGACAATCCACATCTGAAAACACCACTAGCTTGCGACTACCGTTCCCCTTAACAACTTTAATCGCCTGATCAAGTGGCAAACTACTGAAATCAACTTTGGTCAGTTCTTCCAGACGCTCCCCTGTCACGTCTTTTTTGGTTCTTGGGTCAACTAAACGGCCTTCGGCAATTAGAAAGGTCAGCTTATCGTCGGTGTAGATAATTTGTCCACCCATAAATACTTCATACAAACCCGCGTAAGGCGTTTTAACCACGCTTTCTACTTTAAATTTTGGGTAGGCTGCTTCAATGGCTTTTTTTAGGCTGGCCTCATCGGCAAACGACCATGGGCTAATTGCGAATAAAGTGAATGCTGCAATGTGCTTTAAGTTAATGTTCATTTTTGCTTTCTATAAAATTTTAAAACCGCGACTTAATTCTTAAGCCGCTTGTTGTATTAGTATTTTTTTAAGGAATAGCTGACGATTCAATTGTCTAAATCCCCAGTCAGTTATTTTCTTCAACACTGCACTATCATAAGCAAACAATGCATCTAAGCCACTAGTAAGTGTGTTCATTGTAGCAATATCTGCCTGTCGTGCACGTGCATATTTGCGCAAAAAAGCTTGCTCACCAATATCCTGCATGGCATGTGTGTTAGTCAACATTTCTTGTAGTTGCCCTACATCGCGCAAACCTAAGTTCATGCCTTGCCCTGCCATGGGATGCACTTGGTGCGCCGCATCGCCAATTAAAACAACACGCTCGGCGATTAACTGCGTTGCAGTTTGCTGCTTCAAGTCAAACGATAATACTTTACCCACCATGCGCAAACTGCCCAATTGATGCTGTGAACGCGATTCTACTTTTTCTGCCAGTTCCTCAATTGATATAGTTAACAGTTCAGTCGCCTGCTCGGTTGACAACGCCCATACCATCGATACATGTTGATTAGGTAAAGGCAGCAACGCCAAGGTTTCATGCGGCATAAACCATTGCTGTGCAGTGTTCTGATGCGGTTTCTCCACGACAAAATTGGCCACAATCGCGGTCTGGTTAAAATCTTTGTACTTGACTGCAATATTTGCTTGGCTACGCACCCAGGAGTCCACGCCATCAGCGGCTAGTATTAATTTAGCATTGATACAGCTACCATCGGCCAAACTCAGTTTTATCACTTCCTGCGTATTTTCTATACCAACGCATTGTGTGCCAGTGTATACCTTAACACCCAGTGCATTTATTTGTGTCCACAACGCAAGCATTAAGTTTTGGTTTTCAATAATCACGCCTAATTTGGCTAAATTAGCGTCAGCATCATGCAAGACCAGTTCACTACCCTGCACATCCCAAAGTCGCATCGCATTAATTGCATTGACCCGGCTGGCATCAACTTCTGCCCACACTCCAAGCGCTTGTAGCCAAGCCTCTGTATTGGCGGTTAAGGCATAAATCCGCTCATCCCAAGCTTGCTGCTTTTTGATTACAGTTTTTTTTGCATCGATGAGGATTACTTGTTTACCCAGCTTGGCGCACGCAACTGCTGCTGCAAGCCCAACCAAACCTGCCCCTACCACGATAATGTCGGTTTCAATATCTTGCATCATTTACCAAAACTCATTTTTGAAACCAGCAAGTTTTTTGCAGGCTTCATTAACTCCAATAAACCCAGACCAGCACCGCGCATGCTTTGCAAGCCGATCAGATTATTGTTAAAGACATTTACAAGCAAATCAGTAAATAAAATGCCCCCGCGCGTATCGCGGCTACGTAATTGTGTGTAATTAGTCAGCATATCTGCACTGCCCAACTTACCTTGTGGCGCATTGATGATTAAATCAGCCAATTTCCATGCATCACGCATACCCACATTAAAACCCTGCCCCGCCACAGGGTGCATGGTTTGTGCGGCGTTGCCAATCACTGCAAGGTGCGGCGCCACTGATGGCTTTAACGTGCTTAGTTTTAAGGGGAAACTCATGCGTTTTTCTACGCTTAAAAATTCTCCTACGCGGTCACCAAACGCTTGATGTAACTGTGCTAAAAAGGTTTTATCATCCAACGCAAGCAGCGCTTGAATATTGGCTTGCAGACCAGTCCATACCAATGAAAAATCAGTATCGCCATTAGGCAACAATGCCATTGGTCCCGTGGGCGTAAAGCGCTCGTAGGCAACATGGTTGTGCGGCAACTCTGCGCGCACTTTAGTCACTAGCGCATCGTGGCCATACTCCTTGGTTTCTTTTTTAATGCCTTCAATTTCACTCAAACTGCGGCCACCGTCAGCCACAACAATCAATGGGCTTTGTAGCGTATGCGTTACATTGGCATGAGTATAAGTGACGCTACTCGTATCCTGTGCAGGCTTAATTTCCGTAGCTTCTGCTTCATACATAATACTGCTTACATCTAAAACAGCATCTAAAGCCTGCGTGATTGCACCATACGGCAGCACATACCCCAGCGATTGTAAGCCATGCTCAGCTGCATTAAGCTTGGTACGCCCCAACCCACCACGCTGGGAAATGTGAATGGTGTTGATGGCGGTAGCGCGTGCTGAAACCGCATCCCAAACACCCAGCTTTTCTAAGATGAGCCTACTACCGTAAGACAAAGCCAGCGCACGTGTATCTTGATGTGATGCGCCTTTGGCACGCCCTTCTAACATAGTAAACGGCACGTGTTGTTGCTGCAAAGCCAAGGCCAACACACTGCCCACTGGCCCACCACCGACGATAACGACATTTTGCAAGCCCGGTTTATGCATGGCCAGCCATCAGGCTTTCTATATCGGCCACGCTTTTCACTGCGTTTTTGGTCAACACTTCATTACCTGTTGAGGTAATCAGCACGTCATCCTCAATGCGAATACCAATGTTCCAAAATTGCTCTGGTACGTTATCTGCGGGTCGCACGTAGCAGCCAGGTTCCACGGTGAGTACATTGCCAGCTTCCAGTAAACTCCAGTTACCTCGCTTGTCCTTATAGTCGCCCGCATCATGCACATCCAAACCCAGCCAATGGCCAGTGCGATGCATGTAAAACTGGCGATAACTGCCGCTTTCTAGTACCTCGTCTTTGCTGCCCTTGCATAATTTAAAATCAATAAAACCTTGTACCAGTACATCCAACGCTGCTTCGTGCGGCGCATTCCAGTGCTGGCCAAGCTTGGCAACCTCAATCGCCGCCAATTGTGCAGTTAATACCAATTCGTACAAATCTTTCTGGGCAGCACTGAATTTACCATTGACCGGAAAGGTGCGGGTAATATCTGACGCATAACCATCCAACTCACAGCCCGCGTCAATCAGCAATAAATCGCCGTCATTCAATACGCAATTATTAGCGTTGTAATGCAAGGTACAAGCATTGGCACCGCCTGCGACGATGCTGGTGTAAGCGGGTGATTGCGCGCCGTTTTTGTAAAACTCGTGCAAAAATTCCGCTTCTACTTCGTACTCATGCAAGTTAGGTTTAACGAAACGCATGGCACGATTATGCGCTGCCGCTGCAATGTTGCCTGAAAGTCGCATGGTGGCTTGCTCATAGGGCGATTTAATTAAACGTTGTTTATCCACTATTTGGCGCACGTCCAAAATAGACTCTGGTGCACTGACCCCGCTTCGGGCCAAATCCTTGACCTGGTTTAACCAGTTTGTCACCCGCGCATCCCAAACGGTATCAGTGCCCAAGCTATAAAATAATTTGGCTTGATTACTTAAAAGCTTTGGCAACATTTCATCCAACTGCTGCATACTGTAGGCGGCATCAACCCCAAACTGCGTTTTCGCCGCCTCTGGCCCAAATCGAAAACCATCCCAAATCTCGCGCTCCGTGTCTTTATCTCGACAAAACAATATGGATTTATTCTCTTTGCCAGCAATTAAAATCAACAAAGACTCAGGTTCGGTAAATCCTGTTAAGTAATAAAAATAGCTATCAAACCGGTACGGATAATGGCTGTCACGATTGCGGGTAACTTCGGGTGCTGTGGGAATAATGGCAATGCCCTCACCCATGTTGGTCAGCAATGTTTGCCTGCGCTGTTGAAACTCTTTTAAATTCACCATTTTATTAACCGTAATTCAATAAACTTTCATTTAAGCTTTTTAATCGTTCCGGCGTACCAATATCGTGCCAAACCCCATGATAATATTGTGCAGTAGCGGCATTGTTTTCAATTGCTTTGCGCAACAATGGCGCCAGCTTTGCAGGCTGACCTTTTACCACATCAGCAAATAAAACGGGGTGATACACGCCCACGCCTGAAAAAGTCAGCATGCCAATATTGTTTTTGCCGCCATTATTCTTCAACATGCCATCTTCTATGGCAAAATCCCCATTGGGGTGTTGGGGTGGATTATCCACCAACACTAGATGCGCCATGACGTTTTCAATGCCTTCAGAATCCTTTTGGATATTGGCCTGCAAGCCCGCATTAAAGATATTGATCAGGCTTCTAAAGTCAATCTCTGTATAAGTATCCCCATTCACCACCAAAAATGGTTCACTTTCTCTTCCTTGATTAGTAAGCAAATCTAGCGCATTGGCAATGCCGCCCGCCGTTTCCAGCGCCACTTTCTCAGGGCTGTAGAGAATGGACAAGCCCCACCTCGCACCGTTCCCCAGGGCGTTTTCTATCTGCGATCCTAAATGCGCATGATTGATTACAACTTCCTTGAAACCTGCGCCTGCTAAACGCTCAAGGTGCCACACAATAAGCGGTTTACCACCTACTTTGAGTAAAGGTTTTGGCGTATGGTCAGTGAGGGGTCTCATGCGCTCACCACGCCCTGCCGCTAGTATCATTGCTTTCATAACTTACTCAGTTCTAGACCACATATTTGGGACGTGGCACGCGACCTTCAAGTGCATCCAATAACCTCAGCATCGGCCTTAACTCGACATAGCGTTCGCACACTTTGCGCAAGTAATGTAACACCAGTGGCATATCTTTCAGATAGCCGTCTTTACCATCTCGGTAACTCAATCGCGCAAAAATACCCAACACCTTAATGTGTCGCTGGGCGCCCATCCATTCAAAATCGCGGTAAAACTCGCTAAAATCGGTTGGTACTGGCAGTTTTGATTTGCGCGCTTTTTCCCAATAGCGCACTGCCCAATCGATGATTTGTTCCTCATCCCACTGAATATAAGCATCTTTGAGCAATGACACTAAATCGTAGGTAATCGCACCATATACTGCATCTTGAAAATCTAATACACCAGGATTGTTTTCTTGTGTAACCATCAGGTTTCGCGAATGATAATCGCGATGCACGTACACCTGGCCTTGGGCAAGAATATTTTTATTCAGCAGTTCAAACGTATGATTCAGGGCAGTTTGTTGCTCGGCATTCAGCTCAAATTTTAAATGATTGGCTACATACCAATCGGGGAACAACTGCATTTCCCGCGTCAGTAAAGCAGCATCGTAATTAGGCAAAACATTTGGTTTGCTGGCCAACTGCAGTTTAATCAACGCATCTGTTGCAACACCATACATTTTTTGTGCTGTTGTCGGGTTAAGCGCGCTTAAGTAAGTATCGTCGCCTAAATCGCTAAGTAATAAAAAGCCTTTGGTTAAATCTTGTGCCAACACTTGTGGCACATTTAAACCCGCCGCTAAGAATAAGTTGGCTACTTTCACAAATGGCGTGCAGTCTTCTTGCGGTGGCGGTGCGTCCATAGCGATGAGTGGCTGATGCCCTTTAAATGCATGCGCCAAGTGCACCCTAAAATAACGCCTGAAACTGGCATCTGCCGAGGCAGTGGTGAGGGTAAATGATTGTGCGGTTAAAATTTGCTTAAGCCAAGCTTCTAATTGGGTTTTTCTATCCATATTAATTTTTGCGACTGCCTGCCTTTATAATATTGTTAGTTCAAGCAAGTTTTTGCTTGATTAGCACTTGCTTGTATGCGATTTTATCATTCATGCGTAAAATACATACCTTAAATCATTTTTAGCGTGTTTGCATTGCACAACGCCCGTTTGAACATTCATTTTGCGAAATTATTTTTTGCGGCATTGGCTAGCGGTTATTTGCTGGGCTTTAGCATTGTTTCCTCCGCAGAAACATCAAGCGCAGAATTAACAATGAGTACAGAGTTATCAACGGTCCCTGAAACTATCCAACCTGAGGCTTTGCCAGGTGCCGTAGAAATTGAGGGCGACAAGCTGGACTTATACCTAGACCGCAAAATGCGGGCTACGGGCAATGCAGTGATTACTAAAGATGAGCAAAAGATATACGGCGACAGTATTGAATATGACGTACAAAATGATGAGCTTACAGTAGACGGTAATGCGCGCATTGATATGGGGGATAGCGAATTGCGTGGCCCATCACTTAAAATGCGGCTGAGTGAGAGCATAGGCGAAATGCGTGATGCATCAGTCACCTTAGTTAAACCATCAAATCGCAACCTAAATAATAACGTGCGCATCGAACCGGGTGAGTACACCCAATCCAAGTTGCTGAATGCACAATCCACATTGACTGATAACCCACGCTTGTATCAAGATAATTACCGTGAACCTGCAACGCCGATTGGGCAAGCGTCAATCGACCCGAAATTTAATTCATCGCGTGGTGATGCCAAAGCCATCTTTTTTGAAGGCCAGGATAAAAAACGCCTCATTGGTGCGCGCTATACCACCTGCGAACCTGGTGTGGATGATTGGTATATTAAGGCCGGCGAAATCGAAATGGACGACTTCACGCAATCCGGCACAGCAAAACATGCTCGGGTTGAATTTAAAGGCGTGCCATTGCTATATACGCCCTGGATGAGTTTTTCATTTAATAACGAGCGCAAGTCTGGTTTCCTGGCTCCTACTGTGGGCACTACCAGCCGAAGCGGTTTTGAAACACTGATTCCCTACTACATTAACATTGCTCCCGATATGGATGCGACGGTGGGTGTACGTTATCTCAGCAAACGCGGCGCACAGTTGCAAGGTGAGTTTAGGTACTTGGATGAGAATTACTCAGGGATTAACAACATAGAGTATCTAAATAATGATAGCTTGAGTGGCGATGAACGTTATTACGCCAACATTAGCCACCGGCATAACTTAGGCGCTGGCTGGTCTGCTGGCTATAACATCGAAAAAGTGTCTGATGACGAATATTTTTCAGAGATGTCTACCCGCATTACCAGCACCAGCCGCGTTAACCTTCCACAACAGGGCAGTGTCGATTATGTCGGTGACGTGTGGCGTTTTAACGGTTTAGTGCAAAAATATCAAACCTTAGATGATACTAATTTCCCCTACGAGCGATTGCCGCAGCTGACATTAACTGCGGATAAAGAGTGGGATTACTTTGACACTGGGCTATATAGCGAGTGGACCTATTTTGATCGCAATCAAGATGCGCCTGTTACTGCTACAGGAAGCCGACTCACAGTTTACCCTAGCATAAGCGTACCGTTTATGCAGTCGTATGGCTACATCACCCCTAAGTTTGGCGTGCACGCGACCAATTACCGCCTCAATGACAATAACTTTAATATTGGTGGCAACACCTTCAGCAATAATTCTGATAGCCGTTCATTGCCTATTTTTAGCGTTGACAGCGGCTTGTTTTTTGAGCGTGACGTCAGTATCGTCAAAAATAACTATACGCAAACTTTCGAACCGCGTTTGTTTTATGTTTATATTCCCGAGAAAAATCAAGATCGCTTACCTGTGTTTGATTCAGCCTTGGCAGATCTCAACATGACGACATTGTTTAGCGAAAACCAGTTTACTGGCAACGACCGAATCAATAATGCCAATCAGCTCAGCCTGGCATTTACCACCCGTATGATTGACCAAGATAGTGGCGCAGAACGTATTGCCGCTACCATCGGTCAACGTTATTATTTTGCTGACCAAAAAGTCACCTTACCTGGCAGTATTGCCTCTGAGGATAATTCATCAGATATCATCGCAGCATTAACCGCAAGGCTTTCCAACAAATGGAATCTAGATGCATTCTGGCAATACAATACCGATGATGCAGGCATGGTACGCAGCAATATCTTGGCACGCTATAACCCAGAACCGGGTAAATTACTGAATGTAGGTTATCGCTACACCCAGCAGTTCCTGGAGCAAATCAACATCTCCGGCCAATGGCCGTTAAGCCGTGGATGGTATGGTGTAGGGCGCTTTAATTATTCCATTAAGGAAAAAACGCTGATTGAAAGTTTGGCGGGTCTGGAATACGACGCTGGTTGCTGGCAAGCACGTACCGTTATACAACGTGTAGAAACTGCAACTGCGGACGCGAACTATGGTCTATTCTTTCAGCTAGAACTTGGCGGCTTAGCTTCCATCGGCTCTAACCCGCTTAACTTGCTCAGACGCGATATTCCTGGCTACTTAACCAGCAGCGAAATTCCTACTAATTACAGGCAACAAAATTACTACCCATGAAATTATACTTTAGATTATTGATTATATTAGTTTTTTCAGCATCCCTAATGGCCAATGCGGGCGACTCTGTCCCTGTTAAAAAGTCCAATGAAATCATTAAAATGGACCGCATCATTGCCATCGTAGATCAAGGCGTGATTACGGAACAGGAGCTCATAGACCGTACCCGTACCGTGAAAGACCAGCTAAAAAAGCAAGGCACACCCTTGCCATCTGATAGTGTTTTAGAAAGACAGGTGTTAGAGCGACTCATTGCCGATAGTTTACAGTTACAACTGGCCGCACAAACAGGGATTAAAATTGACGATACACAGCTGGACAAAACCATTGAGCGTATTGCCGCACAAAACAAAATGAGTGTAGATGAGTTTAAAGATGTTTTAGAAAAAGATGGCATTCCATTACGCAAGTTCCGCGAAGATATTCGTAGCGAAATCACTATAGCCAGAGTTCGTGAACGCGAGGTAGATAACAAGCTGAATATTTCTGAAGGCGAAATCGACAATTACTTAACTACACAAGCCAATCGCGGCGAAGAACAAGACGAATTTGAAATCTCGCACATTTTAATTCGCACGCCGGAGGATGCTAGTCCTGAAGATTTGGAAAAAGCCAAAGCCAAAACCCAGGAAGCTCTAAAACAATTGGCTGACGGCACCAGTTTTTCAGAAGTTTCAGCGAGCCTGTCAGATGCCCCAAATGCATTAGAAGGGGGTGGCATGGGCTGGCGCAGCGGCGCCCAGTTACCTGCGTTATTTCTAGAAATTCTTAAACCGATGCAAAAAGGCGAGATTTCAAAACCGATTCGCAGTCCCAATGGTTTTCATATTTTAAAAGTCACAGATCGCCGCGGCGGTACTTCTTCGCTCGTGATAGGTCAAACACATGCACGGCATATTCTGATTAAACTAACCGAAGTGGTCTCAGAAAAAGAAGCTAAACGTAAAATGGACACCATCAAAGAGCGCTTAGATAATGGTGGTAAATTCGAAGAATTAGCACGTCAATACTCAGAGGACGGTAGCGCGAACAATGGGGGTGACCTGGGCTGGGTTAACCCGGGAGACACCGTACCTCCTTTCGAAAAGGCCATGAATGAGCTAGGCTTGGGTGAAATAAGCGAACCCGTGCTCTCGCCCTTTGGCTGGCATGTGATACAAGTAATCGAACGCAGGCAACAAGACATGACCAAAGAAGCTTCACGTCTCAAGGCACGTCAGGAAATTCGTGCGCGTAAAGCTGAAGAAGCCTACCAAGATTGGATACGTGAGATGCGTGACCGTGCATTTGTTGAGCTTCGTTTAGAAGATAAGTTTTAATTTTTCTAAATTAATTTTCTTTAGGCTTTAATTCTGTCTATACCGCGCATAGCAATCACCTCTGGCGAGCCAGCTGGCATTGGCCCAGATATCTGTGTGTTATTGGCACAAGAGGATATTGCAGCTGATATTACGGTGATTGGTGATGCCAATATGTTGTTGCAACGTGCGCAACAACTCCATATTGATGTCAATATTCAAGCTTACGAAGCGACACAAACCCCTCAAAAGCAGCAAAAAAACAGTTTAAAAGTACTGCATATTCCCACTGCCGCAGTTGTGTGTGCCGGCAGCTTAAGCCCAGAAAATAGCTTGTATGTATTGAATACACTGACTTGTGCGATTGATGGCTGTACCAGCGGTGCTTTCGATGCGATCGTTACCGCTCCTGTGCACAAGGGGGTGATTAACGAGGCAGGCGTTCCGTTTACTGGCCATACGGAGTTTTTGGCTGAACATACGCAAACAAAAAATGTAGTCATGATGTTAGTCGGTGGCCAAGGTAAAAATAAATTACGGGTTGCACTCGCAACGATTCATTTAGCACTTAAAGATGTGCCCAATGCGATTACCCAAGAAAATCTAGAAACGACCATCCGTATTTTACATGCAGATTTAATCCAAAAATTTGGCTTTGCAAACCCACGCATTTTGGTGGCAGGCCTTAATCCGCATGCTGGTGAAGATGGTTACCTAGGGCGTGAAGAAATTGAAACAATTAACCCAGTATTAAATAAGCTGCGCGCGCAAGGCATGCAGCTTATCGGCGCACTACCTGCTGATACTTTATTTACACCGAAATACTTAAGCCATGCCGATGCTGTACTGGCTATGTATCACGACCAGGGCCTGCCTGTATTGAAACATAACAGCTTTGGTGCTGGTGTGAATGTGACACTGGGCTTGCCGATTATTCGCACCTCAGTTGACCATGGCACGGCATTGGACTTGGCTGGCACAGGCAATATCGAGATTGGCAGTATGCAAGCTGCGCTTAATTTAGCTATTGATTTAGTGCATAAATCTCAAACAAAAAAAGAAAACTAATATGAGGCACATTGCAAAAAAACGCTTCGGTCAAAACTTCTTAACCGACCAAGCCATTATCGCTAGCCTGATAGATGCAATCAACCCACAAAAAGAACAAACCATTGTTGAAATCGGCCCAGGTCTTGGCGCGCTCACCAAGCCGCTCATCAAAAAAATCGACCATCTACATGTAGTGGAAATTGATCGTGACATTGTGAGCTGGATGCAAAAAGAGTACATCAGCAACAACATCACTATTCACAATGTGGATGCACTTAAATTTGATTTTGGCCAACTGGGCAATCATTTACGTGTCACCGGTAACCTGCCATATAACATCTCAACCCCCATTTTGTTTCACCTGCTGGACAACCTTGCACACATTGTAGATATGCATTTTATGCTGCAAAAAGAAGTGGTAGAACGCATGGTAGCCACGCCTTCAACCCCAGCCTATGGGCGGCTTTCAGTCATGTTGCAATATCATTTAAATATGGAGTATTTAATCACCGTACCGCCCGAAGCATTTGAGCCTGCACCAAAAGTGGAGTCTGCTTTTGTACGTTGTGTGCCTCACGTCATAAAACCCAATATTGCACAAGATTACGATATATTCTACAAAGTTGTGCTGGCCGCTTTCGGGCAGCGCCGCAAAACCATTCGCAACACCTTAAAAGACATTTTGAATGATGACGATTTTGCAGTACTAAATTTGAACGCACAACTTCGCGCAGAAAACCTGACAGTTAAAAACTTTGTGCAAATCAGTAATTTCTATAAAAATAAAATTGATGCTTAAAAATCAATCTAACAAGCTGCCAATAAAGTCGTTTACAGATTGACTTGGACGTTATGTTCTTGTCGATCGTCAGTAAGTGGGATAATGCAAGCTGACGGTGTATTAGCCTGATCTACTTGACTACTGAGCACTACAACATCATCTAACACTACCCGTGGCAAATCAGCTGATTTCTCTTGATTACAACGAATGGTGATGTGATATACAGTATCGCGATAGCGATAATGGATTTTGTAAGATTGCCAGTGTTTAGGCACACAAGGCGCAATGTGCAGCTGGTCATTTTCTAATGTAATGCCTAATAATGTTTCTAGGGTTAGTCGATACATCCACCCCGCTGCCCCGGTATACCAAGTCCAGCCACCACGGCCCGTATGCGGCGCAGTTGCATAAATATCAGCACTCATCACATAGGGTTCTACTTTATATGTCTGTATTTGCTCGGCAGTGCCGGCATGATGAATAGGATTTAACATGCCATATAACTCCCATGCACGCTCATGGTCACCTTGCATAGCAAATGCCATGGTTGTCCAAATCGCAGCATGTGTATATTGCCCCCCATTTTCACGCACACCCGGCACATAGCCTTTAATATAGCCAGGTTCTAATTGGGATTGATCAAATGGTGGATCCAGCAATTTAATCAATTGCGCATCCCGTTCTACTAACCGTTGGTTAACAGCGTTCATCGCTTGTTTGGCACGTTCAGGGTTTCCTGATTTGGAAATCACCGACCAACTTTGACTAATGGAGTCGATTTGACATTCATCATTTTCTTTTGAGCCTAAAGGCGTGCCATCATCAAAATATGCGCGTCTATACCATCCACCATCCCAAGCGTTGGTTTCAATATTGCCTTTTAAAAGCGCCGCTTGCGTTGTACAGACTTCGGCAAATTGTTCATCGCCTTTATTGTGTGCAATCATATTAAATAAATTCAGGTTTTCAACCAGGAACCAAGCCAGCCATACACTCTCACCTTTGCCATCACGGCCGATTAGATTCATGCCATCGTTCCAGTCACCGCAACCAATCAGCGGCAATTGATGTGCGCCAAAGCGCAAACCGTATTTAACAGCCCTTACGCAATGCTCGTATAAACTGGCTGATTCATGAGAGCGTTGCGGTAAATCATAATAGGCTTCTTCAAATTGATTTAAGCTGCGGCCTTCCAGAAAATGTACCTGCTCATCCAATACGGCTGTATCACCCGTAGCTACAACATATCGGCAAGTTGCATAAACTAACCACAGGTAATCATCTGAAAAATGGGTACGCACACCTTGCCCGTTTGGTGGATGCCACCAATGTTGCACGTCACCTTGCGGGAACTGACGCTCGGCGCAGCGAAGGATTTGCTCGCGCATTAGCCACGGTGTTGCGTGAACCAAGGCCATGGTATCTTGTAACTGATCGCGAAAACCGTAAGCACCTCCAGACTGGTAATAGCCGCTACGTCCCCACAGCCTGCATGAAATCGTCTGATAGATCAGCCAGCCATTACTAAGTACGTTTAAGGCGGGATCTGGGGTTTCTACCTGCACTGCGCCTAATGTGTGATTCCAGTATTCATACACAGCTTCTAAGGCTTGTCTTGCACCAGCCCGCCCGCTAAAACGTTGCAGGTAGTGACGAGCTTCGTCGGCATTATTTGCTGCACCAAATACAAATACAAATTCCCGCTCCCCTTCCTCGTGCAAAGTAATTGATGTCTGCAAGGCGGCACATGGGTCCAAGCCTGCACCCGTTCTTCCTGATAAGCGCTTGCGATACATCGCCGCTGGGCTTGCCAATGAGCCATTCCTTCCAATAAATTCAGTACGGTTGCCGCTTAAATTCAGTTCTTTTTCATTGAGCTGGGCAAACACCACCCGGTTTGCAAACTCGCGGCTATACGCATTATGTGCAAACAGTGCGCCCGTCTGTGCATCAACTTCAGACACAATATGCATTAAGTTAGCGTGTCGCCATTCGCCAAGCACTAGTTCCCAGTAGCCTGTCAGTGATAATTGGCGGATGCGATTAGACATATTCCGCAATTTAATCACCACAAATTTAACGGGTGCATCCATCGCTACATAAGTAGTCATTTCTGAGCTGATGCCGGCTTCATTATGTTCAAAAACGCTATATCCAAAACCGTGCCGACACACATAGTCGCTATCGTCTAAGGATGCTATACACGCAGGCAACGGTGTTGGTGACCAAAAAACGCCCGTTTCCTCATCTCGAATGTAGTGTGCTTCACCACTACTGTCTGATAACGCGTCGTTATGCCAAGTAGTCAGGCGGAATTCATGCGCGTTTTCTACCCAAGTATAAGCACTACCACTCTCAGATACCACTGTTCCAATGTGTGGGCTGGCAATGACATTGACCCATGGCGCAGGCGTGGTTTGCCCGTTTCTTAAGGTAATCACATATTCCCGACCATCTGTCGTAAAGCCGCCTATACCATTGTCGAAAATAAGCGTGCGCTTAGGTAGTGGCACATAGCGTTGCGGGTAGGCTTGAAGAAAAGGTTCTAATCTTTCTGATGCACGCTCAGTCAAGCGCTCAGTTGCTGCGCGACGTTCTACCTGTTCAATTAAGTTTTCACCACTGTCGGTAAATACAACCCGAGCTACGGTTTGAAACAATACGCGCGCTTCTTCAGACAACTCTTCTACCCGCTTAATAAACACGCCCCCTGGTTTATCCATGGTTTGTGCTTCAGCCCCTGCATTAATCAAGCCGATAATTTGATCCTGTAAAACGGCTCGATACCCTGAAAAATCTTCATTAATGATGACTAAATCGACAATTAACCCATTCATGCGCCAGTAGGTATGGGCCTGCAGTAACTGTTTAACTAAGTTGATGCGATTTATGTCACCGATCCGGATAAGCACAATCGGCAAATCTCCAGAAACGCCAAACCGCCAAAGCCCGGATTGACCCAACTGGTTACGCGAAATAACGCTAGGCGAGGTGCGACGCAAAGCATTGCAATAAATGACTGAGCTGGCTAGACGTCCATACACCTGAGCATCTGCTTCGCTTGCATTTAACATACGGAGTACTTCTTGGCTTTGAAACCAAGCCATTTCAAAAGCACGCTCTACAAAATGACGATCGCCGTACTTGTCTATCAACGCCAATGCTGCTTCACGCGAATTAGCGACCCCAGAAATAATCTGTACCGTTGTGGATTTATCTGCCGCTAAATGCACAGACCGCCGAATTGCAACAATAGGATCTAGCACTGAGCCATCGGTGTTAGATAAAGGATGAGTTAATGCTTGAGCGGATTTAACATTTGGCCTACCAAATAGCTGATCAGTTATTTGATTTGAAACTTGCCCCAATAAATTTCCTGTGGTTTTTAAGGCATCCTCGCTATCAAAAACAACAGGATTGGCGGCAGAACGTCCGCGCCCGATAAATTTTGCCCGATCAGTTTCGTAGGTAGGCACCTGACCAAGGTTGGTATGATTGCCACCTTGTACAGCCATTAAATGAAACATCCACGGCACACGTTCGCCTTGGGTGCGTGGTCGCCTGGTACAAAGAATAGCTTGCCGGTCATGCAAAATTTCAGTTTGTACGAATAGATTACTAAATGACCGATGCGCTAAATCAGCGTTTTGTGGGGCTAATATCACCTCAGCATAGCTGGTTATTTCAATCTGATGAGGCCGTGCCGCCAAATTGGTGAGCGTGACACGCCGTATTTCCACATCATCTTCCGGTGAAACACTTATTTCAGTATGTGTTTCAATGGTTTGGTCACGGCGGCGATATTCAGCACGCGCCTGTGAAAATATGGCTTCATAAAAATCAGCTTTCCGCTGGGTTGGCTGATGCGCACTGGACCAATACCGCTGGCTATCCACATCCCGCAAATAGATAAAAGTACCCCAGTTATCCTGTGTGGCATCTTCGCGCCAGCGCGTAACTGCTAAGTCATGCCAGCGGCTATAACCGCCACCCGCATTGGTTGCCATCACATGATATCTGCCATTCGATAGCAAATGTACTTCCGGAATCGGCGTATTGGCCTCTGGGAAAATACGCATAATGGCACCTGCGGCCTTGTTATCCTCTACCGCATTTGCATTCACCTCTGCTGCGTGCGGCTGTAACGTCGCCCCCTGTTTAGGGATACGTTCCTGTAACAGCAGTTCTGTCGCTTTAATGGTTGGCGAAGCCATGAATCGGCGCTGCATCGGTTTATTCAATAATACATGCGCAAATGACAACAGACTCATGCCCTGATGGTGCGCCATGAAGGTTAAAATGGCGGCATGATTTTTACCACGTGGTAAGCGGCTAGGCGTGTAATCAATCGCTTCATAAAACCCATATTGCCCAACAAAGCCGCTATCTGCTAATTTTTGTAAGTTTTTACAGGCTTCATTCGGCATCACCATTAACGCCAGTGCGCTGGCATAAGGTGCAATCACCAAATCGTCTGCCAAACCTCTTTTAAATCCCAAGCCTGGCACGCCAAAAGCCCGGTATTGATAGACTTGTCCATTATCTGTTGCGTTATAGCAGGACTCTGAAATGCCCCACGGCACACCTTTAAGTTGGCCATATTTAATTTGCCGCCGTACCACCGCTTTACAGGTGTGGTTCAATAAAGTGTTTTCGAAACTGGGCATGAGTAACTGCGGCATCAAATACTCAAACATAGAGCCAGACCATGAAAGCAGACTGATGTCACCACCGATACTGGTGAGCAGTCGACCTAGTGAGAACCAATGCTTTTGCTGCAATTGACCTTGTGCAATCAATAAAAAGCTAGCCAGCCTGGCTTCAGACGCCAATAAATCGTAACAAGAAGGATCGCGCCGACGCTCACCAACATCAAAGCCAATACTCAGTAAATCAGTTGTGCTGTCGTACAAAAAGCTGAAGTCCATTTCAGCCAATTTTTGGGTACGCTCCACCAAATCATCTATTTTTTGCAAGCGCTTATTGTTTGCATCAATATCTGTCATCTGACTGTTTGTGGATTCTTCTAAACATGCATTTGCTTGTGCATATAATGCGTTGGTCCAATAAACCAATTCATCTTGACCATCTAAAGACAGTACTCCTACCAGCTCATGCGTAATTTGTTGTATTTGCACAAATATTTGATGCATAGCCTGTGCACTTTGTGGTGTGGTGAACGCTTGCCTATGCAGTATTTCTTGCAAAAATTTAATCTTATTTTCGATGGGTTTTTCTAACTGTGTTGGCAAATGTTCAAGCAATATAGTCAGCGTGTCACCTAAGCCTTGTAAATTTTTACAATTATTTAAAGGCTGATGTTTCAGTTCCTGCAAACCCGCCTGCAATGTCAATAAGCTTCCTGCCAGGTTGCCGCTGTCTACAGATGAAATGTAATGAGGGTTTAATAGCCGCAGCGTGCGTGTTTCATACCAATTATAAAAATGACCATGGTAGCGCTCCATTTTTTCCATGGTTGCCAATGTATTTTCGGTGAGGTATAACAATTGATTGACGCTGATATAGCCAAAGTCATAAGCGGCTAAATTTGCCAACAGCCCCATCCCTATATTGGTTGGTGAGGTGCGGGATGCAATGGTGGTGGTTGGATGTTGCTGTACATTATCCGGTGCTAACCAATTTTCTTCAGCAGTTACATACTGATCAAAATACCGCCAGGTACGCCTCGCGCTGGTTCGCAAAAAAACAGTCTGGCTTGCCGTTAACTCTGCCACTTCTGTATCAATGGGCTTGCTGATCCACCACGCTACTAACGGCGAAACTAACCAAAGCAATAGAATAGGTAGGCTAAATTGCCAAACCATTAATGGGCTAGCATGCAAAGTTTGCAACCAGATGAAATAAGTGGTTAGCACCAATACAATGGCCGGTGCAATCCACATCTCTTTATAAAGATCTACTCGGTTTTGGCGTGCATTTCGCTTGGTATAAAGCGGTAAATGCCAAAGCAATAAATTGCGCTTACTAAACAGCATGCGTCCAGCAGAGCGCGCTGTCGCATCTAAATTGATTGCGAATTCATAAGGTAGAAATACTAGTGATAATGTTGCTAATAATAATGACTGGGTTGCCGTTTGATTGGACAGCTTAAGATGCGCCCACCAAGCACGTTCTTTAGGTTTATTAAGAAATGCAATCAGGCTGCTTAATAGCGGTGGTAAAAATAAAACCATCAATACAGTTGCTTGAATGGTCACCAACATTAATATGGATACATTAGATAACCAGCCTGCCAGCAGCAAACCAAACAGTGATAGCGCAATCAGGCTACGCCTTAAATTGTCGATAATTTTCCAAATCGATAAAGCACTTAATGGATTACGCCGTCTGTTTGCATCTATACCATTGGCTGTTGGCACACGCGGCAGCAGCCAGCCAGCTAATTGCCAATCACCTCTTACCCAACGGTGACGACGACTGATATCCATGGGATAACTGGCTGGATGATCTTCGATTAAATCAACATCACTCACCAGTGCACTTCTGGCATAGCCGCCTTCTAGTAAGTCATGGCTCAAAATCAGGTTATCAGGAAACCGTCCGTCTACCGCCAATCTAAAGGCATCGACATCATAAATACCCTTACCAACAAATGAGCCTTCTGCAAAAATATCCTGATAGACATCCGACACTTCTCTTGTGTAAGGGTCTATGCCGGATTCTCCCGCATAAAGCTTGGTAAACCAGGTTTGATTCGCGCTGATTAAACTAATAGACGCGCGTGGTTGCAAAATGGCATACCCACTCACAACACGGCCTGCTTTCTCATCAAACACCGGGCGGTTAAGCGGGTGCGCCAAATTACCAATCAATTTGCCTGCCGAGTCTCGTGGCAATTGCGTATCCGTATCTAATGTAATGACATATTTAATACTGCTTAAAACGCTGGTATCGCCAACAATTTCTGTAAACGCAGATTGATTAACCGTGTCCATATCACCGTCACGCAGCAGTGTATTAAATTGCTCTAATTTACCGCGCTTGCGTTCATAGCCCATCCAGATACGGTCCACTTCATTCCATTCGCGTTGCCGATGGAATAAGTAAAATATGTTGGGCCTATCATTAAAGTATCTTGTATTTAATGCCTCAATACCTGCACGTGCATGGGCAATTAATGCAGCATCTTCTGGCATTGTGCGTGCAGCTGCATCCTTAAAGTCAGTGAGCAGTGCGAAATATAAATTGGCATCCCGGTTACCTAGGTAACGAATTTCTAAAGCCTCAAGCAAGCTATCAATCTCTTCCACGTTGCCTATCAAAGTGGGAATTACCACCATGGTGCGGTGTTGTTCTGGGATCCCTTTAGAAAAATCCAGCCTTGGTACTGGTTGAGGGCGAACAGTCTGGGTAATGATTAAATTGACCAACGAAACAGCCAAGGCCGATAAGCCTATAAAACCAATCAAGGCCAAAAGCAGAGTCAGCCAATTACTCAGTCCACTATAAGTTGCAGCAGAAACGATGACTGCAGTAAATAGTGCGGTGAGCAATAAAATACTGCCCACGTAGAGCATTAAGCTAAAGGGCTTGCAAGATTGCTTGAACACGCACCCCAGGGTGTTACGACAATTTAGTTTTTGTTTAAGTAACCTTAGACCATCATCAATTAAATAATAGCCAACGTGTGCGCTGCGGTGTTGACTTCCCATTAGACTATACGCGTTATTGGCTAAGCTAATTGCCATGCGCGCTGTATTTACTTCATATTGCGAACACTGGTTGCCCGGATGTGCGGTTTTAATTTTTGGGATTAATCTTGCCACATCTTCAATGGCATGACGGTATTGATCGCGTGTAGAAAAATCCTGGTTTACATAATAATTACTGGGATCCTGAACGAGTATCTGT
Source organism: Methylotenera sp. (assembly GCA_036676175.1). Lineage (GTDB taxonomy): Bacteria > Pseudomonadota > Gammaproteobacteria > Burkholderiales > Methylophilaceae > Methylotenera_A. The sequence continues at coordinate 38,773 of JAKFDL010000021.1, forward strand.
TCTACCGCACTCAGTGACTCAACATAATTGCGCCAATCCATGCCGCCAATAAACCGTAAACTGCTTACACTATTAGCGATAGAGATTTGATTGGCAGCGGCCTTGCGGCTTGCAGATTCCAATAACTGCGTGGCAGTCATATGTTGTAGTGATAATTGCTGCTCTACCCAAGTTTGCACAAAGGCCATTGCTGCGCCTTGGTCTTGTAACCTGCTATAAAACTCTTCTACAAAAGACGCAGTGAGTGGTATATCGGCATCAGCTAATTTAGCGAGTAACTGAATGATATGTTTAGGTTCGTTTTCTGCAGCTAGAAGCATGCGATCTGCCCAAACAGACGCAGTTTCCTGTTCTTCGCGCCGATTCGCAATACGCACTGAAACACGGCGTAAGTTTTCGATTAATGCCAACTGCAACATAATAGGAAACGCCCACAGCTCGCCTAACATCAAAGGCTCTACTGTTTGATACGCTGCAATAAACTGGGTGGTATTTTCATTATCCACCCGGCCATCCATATGCGAAATTAAGGCTAAAGCTAAATCATAAATACGTGGAAACCCATCAGAGATACCACCGACTAAACGTGGTAATTGTTTACTATAACCCCGCGGCAAATGGCGCTGGGCTAATGTGATTTGCTGTTGAATTAAATAATAATTATCAAGTAGCCAACTTTCAGCCGGGGCTATACCCTGTCCAATTTTTTCAGTACTGCTGTTAGCCTGTGAAATAGCCTGATAAGCAGCCAAGATAACGCTGGCATTATCAGAAAGCCTTGCAAGTAGGCGATCTGGCCCGGGGGTGGGGTTGACCTTATGCTGACTGGCGATTGTGATGGCATGGCGTTTAAGTTGCTCTATACTGAGCAGTTCAGAACGTAGCAACTCAGGTTCGTGCTCTTTAGGCGCTAATTTACCTAGATGGGCAAGCAAAGTTGAGACTATGTTAGAAAGCTTATACAAGATATTGGGAATATTAGCTCTCAAGAATAACGCGTTATACCGATAAATTACTCTACTAAGAGTGAATTTTTACTCATTAGACTTCAGTAAAAATTCTTAGGTTTAATATACGCTTTTTTTGTAAAAATACTACGTACGGTAACGCACATAGTCTCATTGCACCTACCCATTCCACCTTCGCCTGATTCTACCTATGCATTCAGCTGCATTTTTTGTAAGCGGTCTTGTTCCTTTTTTGCAATCGCATAACACTCACAACTGCGACTTTCTAATGCATGACGATCCAGCACAGTAATCAGGCCACGCTTGTAACTAATCACACCTGCATCTTGTAGTTTTAATGCAGCATCGGTGACGCTCTCGCGTCTCACTCCCAACATGCCGGCGAGCATCTCGTGTGTCATCGCAATTTGATTGGAGGATAATCGATCTAAACTTAGCAATAACCGACGGCATAGTTGCTGGTCGATTGAATGATGGCGATTACAAACCGCTGTCTGTGTCATTTGCGTAATCATAGCCTGTGAGTAGCGCAATAAAATATTCAGCATATGTCCATCACGATTAATCGCGGTTTTGGCTGCTTGGGCATGCATTCTGTAACCTTTTCCGGCGGACTGTACCAAGGCTTGGTTAGGTGTGTCGCTACCCGACAATAGCAATGATATGCCGACGACACCATCATTACCGATGACTGCCACTTCGGACGAGTCTCCACTTTCTGTCATATACAACAAAGAAACAATCGCTGTGGTCGGGAAATACATGTAGGCGGGTGTTTTGCCTGATTCATACAACACTTGGTTCAGAGAGAAATCTACAGGCTCCATATCAGGTTCCCATTGATGCCACTCATTTTCAGACATCGCAGCCAACAAATGGTTAAGCTGTGGTAATGACGCCTGGTCTCTAATTTTTTGCGCGACAGCATTCATGTGATTCTCCTTAACTAGGGGCCCATGATGCGTTTATCTAATCAAGTTTTTTATCAGTTACGCGCTTAATATAATGTAAGTATCATCCTACGAGCTTATATTTATACTGATTTCGTATTAAAGTAAGCTATAACGTAATTAATGTCACTTTGGATAATCTGTGCGCCAGCGCACTTTAGAATTAATTAAACAATGTAAGATGGGTAATGAAACAAGCTAAGCTATCAATGCTGCCGAGCCGTAAAACCAACTGTCTATAATTCATTTATAGTTTCTATAAAAAAGCCGAGTTCAATTTGCATAACACATTACGTATCGCTACATTCAATATCCATAAAGGAGTGACTCACTTCAGCGCGAGCTTGGCATTGCACCATCAGCGTGATTTGTTGCGGAAATTACATGCTGACATTATATTTTTACAGGAAGTACAAGACGTTCATACACTAAAAAGTAAGCGTTTTCTAACTTGGCCGACTGCTGGACAAGTGGAGTTTTTAGCCGATACGGTTTGGAAAGATTACGCTTATGGCAAAAATTCCGTCTACCCAGCTGGCCACCATGGCAATGCTTTACTGTCAAAATTTCCAATTCTTAACAATAAAAACGTAGACATTTCAGCGCATACCTCTGAGCAGCGGGGCATACTGCATACTGAAATTAACGTACCCGGTTGGACATTGCCCTTGCATACTGTCTGTGTGCATCTGGGTTTATTTGCACATTGGCGGCATCAACAATTGTATAAAGTTGCTGAATACATTGAGACACATGTACCTGCTGATGCACCACTAGTTATTGCTGGTGATTTTAACGATTGGAGTATGCGTGCTGGCCGTGTATTCGCAACGCGCTTACATTTAAAAGAAGTTTTTGAACATCATGCTGGTATTTCAGCACGCAGCTTTCCGTCTTGGTTACCGATATTGCGCCTGGACCGTATTTATGTACGTGGTTTTACCATTAAGCATGTAGAGGTGCATTCTGGTCCACAATTTATTAAACTGTCAGATCACGCTATTTTAACGGCTACTCTAAATAAAGTATGACAACTTTTGTTGGCGGAAACCAGATTGAGTTACTGCGTTGCGGGGTTGAATACTTTCCTGCGCTAGTGGATGCCATTGACGCTGCCAATACGGAGATTTACCTAGAAACCTATATTTTTGAATTAGATAAAGCGGGTATCCAGATTGGCAATGCGCTGAAACAGGCAGCACAGCGTGGCGTCATGGTGAACGTTTTGCTAGATGGTTTTGGCTGCAAAGATATGCCGTCGGAATATCTAAAAGAATTACGACAAGCTGGTGTACAAGTCATGCTGTATCGGCAAAAAATATCACCCTGGACATTTAAAAAAAATCGCTTGCGCCGCTTACACCGAAAGGTTGTAGTCATTGATGAGCATATAGGCTTTGTTGGCGGCATTAACATTATTGATGATTACAACGTGCCCGAGAACACGCCGCCACGCATTGACTACGCCGTCCGTGTTGAAGGCGAATTGTTACCCAGCATCACCGCAAGCGTACGTAAACTTTGGCATCGTATGCAATGGACACACTTGCAGCCTACTCGCCCCACCGCTAGCAAACGCTTAACTCAGGTTAAACCAGCAGGCAAAAAAAGTGTCAAAAAAACTATCCAAAAAGGCATGCAGGCTGCATTTGTATTACGCGATAACGTCTTACATAGACGCGACATTGAAAAAGCTTATTTAAGCGCTATTTATGCGGCGAAATCTGAAATCATTATCGCGAATGCCTATTTTGTGCCAGGTAGACGCTTTCGTACAGCATTACTACAAGCTGCCAGGCGTGGCGTAAAAATTGAGTTGCTGTTGCAAGGTCGCATGGAATATTTTTTAATGTTTGCTACGCATGCTTTTTATGGCCTGTTTTTAAAAAATGGTATCGATATTTATGAGTATCGCAAAAGCTTCATGCACTGCAAGGTCGCTGTCATTGACGGCTATTGGGCTACGGTTGGGTCATCCAATATCGATCCTTTTAGCATGCTGCTAGCACGTGAAGCTAATATCGTTGTGCAAGATGCAGCATTTTCTAACGAGTTACGCGGTGAAATCTGCGCTTCGATTCGTGAAGGTGCATATCAGGTCAATGCCAAAGAATGGTTGCAAGGTAACATTCTTAAACGCACCATCTCATGGTTTACCTATGGCATCGTCAGAGTTTTTTTGGGCTTAATTGGCTTTTCGAAAGAGCAGTAGTTTTAGTAAAAAAGATGAAGAAATCAACCATTAATACCAAGCCAAATGAGACAGTAAAAAGCAATGCTTTGCTGAAGCACATGTTTATACCTGCGCTGCCATCACGTGACCAAAGTTCGCATAAAGGGTCTTTTGGCAGTGTAGCCATTGTAGGCGGTGACACTGGCATGACTGGAGCAGTATTGCTAGCCTCTCGTGCCGCCCTATTCTGCGGAGCGGGGCGGGTACATGCATTTTTCTTTGCTGAAAATGCGCCCAGCGTTGATACTAATCATCCTGAGATCATGCTGCATCCAGCCTCCGCACTGAGTAATATGACGCAACTGAGTTGTATTGTCATCGGCCCGGGTTTAGGAAAATCAAAAGCAGCAATTGAACTGCTGGAGCTTTGCATCAAACAAAATGTTAGCCTGTTGATAGATGCAGATGCACTCAATTTAATCAGTCAACAACCACATTTAGGTAACCTGCTCAACAGTCGCCCGGCCGAAACCATTATGACGCCCCACCCTGCCGAGGCAGCGCGTCTTCTTGCCACCACGGTAGCTGAAATTCAAAACAATCGCAGTAAAAGCGCGCAAAACTTAGCCTCCAAGTTTCAG
>JAKFDL010000022.1:0-11873 GCA_036676175.1 Methylotenera sp.
ACAAAACAAATAACGAGGCTTATAGTCCACAACTCAATCAAGCTAAAAAAATATTGATTGTAGAGGATGAAGCCTTGTTTGCGCGGGCGGTGTTAAAGCGCATGCAAAAAGCCGGCTTTGAGTGTGAGCATGCTGAAACGCTACAAGATGCCCGCGCTGTGGTAAAACAGTTTGAGCCGGATATTGCCTTGCTGGATATGCGCTTGCCGGACGGCAATGGCTTGGATTATTTACCGGAGCTTGTTGCCAGCGGTATCACGGTGATTGTGATGACCGCTTACGGCGACTTTGCCGATGCAGTCAATGCTATTAAGTTAGGTGCTAGCGATTATTTGAAAAAGCCGATTGATTTAGAAGAGCTTTTACTGATCGTTCAGAAAAACGAGAAGACTGCAGAGCTTAAAACCAGTTTGGACTATTCGCGGCAACGTAACGCACATACCTCCGATAATATCAGCCTGATTGGTGAAAGTGCTGCAACACAAAGTTTGCGCTTACAAATAGATCGAATTGCACAACTTGGCGCTAAGTACGAAGTAACTCCGCCAACGGTGCTGATTGTAGGTGAGACTGGCACCGGCAAAGACGTGGCGGCTCGCATGTTACACGCTGCTTGCCCCAATTCTGACAAGCCATTTTTGCATGTCGATTGCGCTTCTCTACCCAACGAGTTGATAGAAGCCGAGTTGTTTGGCCATGAAAAAGGTGCGTTTACTGGCGCTACTGGTGCGCGTCCCGGTTTGATCGAAGCGGCAGAAGACGGTACTTTGTTTTTGGATGAAATCGGCGAGTTGCCACTGAGTTTGCAAGCCAAGTTGTTAAATGTATTGGAGCGCCGTGTAGTGCGCCGCTTGGGCTCAACCAAAGAGCGCAGTGTACCTGCGCGCATCATTGCCGCCACCAATCGCGACCTGCATGAAATGTCACAAACAGGGAAATTTCGTTCCGATTTATATTACCGGTTGAACGTGATGATGATATCTCTGGCACCTTTGCGCGAACGTGGCGAAGATGTGCTGCTGCTAGCCAAACATTTTATGCAACTTACGGAGAAGCGCTACGGTCTTGCCAAACATAGCTTGAGCGCAAGTGCATTAAACGCTTTGTCAGAGTACAGCTGGCCAGGCAATATACGCGAATTACGTCACCAAATTAGCCGGGCGGTGTTGTTGAGTAGTAGTGAGCAAATATTGGCTAGTGATTTATCGTTGCGCACTGCTAAAACAGAAGCACAAACCACTGACCATCAAGTGCAACTGACACTGGACGCCTCGGAAAAGAGCATGCTATTGAACGCACTCAGAATTTCACATAATAATGTCTCGGAAGCTGCGCGCCAGCTGGGCATTACCCGTATGACTATGCGTTATCGCATGGATAAACACGGCATTAGGGCTTAACCTTTTACTTAGCCATCACTGCACCACATAGTGCGCTATGTTTAATAAATGCATTTAAGTTTTTAATGACTTAATCTACGCATGCTATCATTTCATTAATTCCAACTAGCGCATTTCTTTGCAGGTTTTTTATGATATTAGGTACGCCACTTTCACCCTCTGCCACCAAAGTAATGTTGTTGGGCAGTGGAGAATTAGGCAAAGAAGTCATTATTGCATTGCAACGGTTTGGGGTAGAGGTGATTGCGGTAGACCGCTATGAAAACGCACCCGGCCAGCAAGTGGCACATCGCGCTTATACGATTGATATGACCGATGCAGCAGCTCTTAAAGCGTTAATTTTAAAAGAAAAACCAGATTTAATCGTGCCAGAGATTGAGGCGCTCAATACTGACGCATTGGCTGAAATTGAGCGTGACGGCACAGCGACCATCATTCCCACGGTCAGGGCAGTGCAGCTCACCATGAATCGTGAAGGCATTCGCCGTCTCGCAGCTGAGGAACTGCAATTACCGGTTTCACCCTATGCTTTTGCGCGCAGCGCAGAGGCCCTGCAAGCTGCGATTGATGGAAATACTGGCGATGGCGCAAACGGGCAAACAGCAATCGGTTACCCATGTTTTATTAAGCCAACCATGTCCTCTAGCGGCAAAGGCCAGTCGCGTGTCACTGAGCGCTCCCAGGTGCAAGCGGCTTGGGATTATGCTGCCACAGGAGGGCGTGTGAATTTGGGCGTAGTCATCGTAGAGGGACAAATTAATTTTGATTACGAAATAACCCTGTTAACAGTACGTGCTAAAAACCTGCAAGGCGAAACCCAAACTTATTTTTGTGAGCCTATCGGACATATCCAAAAAAGTGGCGATTACGTAGAAAGCTGGCAGCCACAAGCGATGACAGCAGGTGCGCTTAAAAATGCCCAGCATATTGCTAAAACCATTACGGATGCACTTGGCGGTTTGGGTTTGTTTGGTGTGGAGTTGTTTGTAAAGGGTGACCAGGTTTGGTTTTCTGAAGTGAGTCCGCGTCCACACGATACTGGCATGGTGACGATGTGTAGCCAGCGGCTAAGTGAGTTCGAGCTGCATGCGCGTGCGATTTTGGGCTTACCAGTGGATGTCAGTATGACTAACCCCGGTGCCAGTGCTGTGATTTACGGTGGGGTTGAATCAAACAGTCTTAAGTATGATGGCTTGGAGGCCGCATTAAATATACCTGGTAGCGATGTGCGTTTATTCGGGAAGCCCCAGTCATTTGTAAAGCGTCGTATGGGCGTTGCACTGGCTGAAGGTAAAGACACGGACGAAGCGCGCGCACGCGCCAAGTTAGTAGCAAGCCTGGTTAAACCCAGCAATTAACTAGATGCTGGATAAAATACAAGAAGCTGGCAGCAGCAAAACCACTTTTTATGAGCTTTTAGGTGGCGCAGAATCAGGTACTGCTAATGTCCGTGCTCTGGTAGAAGCCTTCTATGACATCATGGAGTGCGACCCTAAAGCAGCAACCATACGCGCACTGCATCCTGCCGATTTAACCGCTTCACGAGAAAAATTATTTATGTTTTTAACGGGCTGGACCGGTGGGCCGCAATTATATATTGAGCGCTATGGTCATCCAAAACTGAGAGCACGTCATATGCCGTTTGCGATTGGCGAGCCTGAGCGCGATCAGTGGATGTATTGCATGATTCAGGCGATGCAAGTATTGAATTTAGACGAAAACCTTACGTTAAAACTGGCTGAACAATTGTATGGCGTGGCTGATTTTATGCGAAACCGGGGTGTTTAAGTATTCACAATTTTATATAAATATTCATAGACTTACCTATATTTTAAGGTAATATTGCTGTCAAAGATTTAATAATACTCAGTTAATAACTATAAGAACAAAGGGTGTAGTTTTGACGGGCTTTAATATCCGCAAAAGTTTGCTTTTATCTTTGGCTCTTTTTGGCCTTCTGTTTGGCTTTTCTATCGGTATCGCGTTTGCTGAACAGGTTCAATTTACACAAGCAGAGCAGGATTGGCTGCTTGCACACCCTGTTGTTAAAGTGATTGGCTCATCTGATTACGCGCCCATCAGTTACCTGAACGACCAAGGCCAGCATGTTGGCATTTCAGCAGCATACCTCCAGCATATTGAAAAACAGTTAAAAACTGTTAATTCAAATTTCAAATTTCAATTTACCACACCAACCGATGCAGAAAAAGTCACGATTGATCCGCTGAAAAAAGGTGTGGGTTTGGTGATCGATTTTGTTGAAACACCGGAGCGGCTTAAGTACTGGCAATTTACATCACCATATCTCAAAATGCCGCTGCACTTAATTGTGCGCCAAAATAGCCAACTCACATCAAATTTAAGCCAACTTAACAATAGAAAAATTGCAGTAGTCGGTTATTACGCTGCATATGAGTTATTAGCCAGAGATCACCCAAATTTACAATTAATCTTGGTTGACTCTAACCAAGAGGGTTTGAAAAAAGTGGCCTTCGGTGAGGTAGATGGCTTTGTAAGTGATTTGCCTGTGGCTAGCTATTGGGCAAGTGAAGCTGGCTTGACGCAATTAAAAGACGCAGGCGAGCTGGCCTATATGTATAAAATCAGTTTTGCAACCAGCCGCCAAATACCTGAGTTACAAACAATATTAGAAAAATCCTTGTCAGGGATAACGAGTGAAATGCGGCAACAGATTTATGAGCGTTGGATGATTGGCCCATTTGTAGCTAAACCACTCTTTGAGGATGTACGTGTTTGGCTGATTTTAGGTTGTTTAATCTTACTTTTACTCGCCACACTTTGGTTAAAGAACCGCATTAATCGCCATGATGAAAAACTGGTCAGACAAAATAAAGCGCTCGTCAACCTATCCAAAATCATCAATAGCAATGGTACAGATGAGAAAAAATTTGCTGTGATTTGTCAGCAATTAGCTGAGGCTTTACAAGTAGCTAGAGTGAGCCTTTGGATGCTGCAGGACAATGGAGAGACCTTAAAGTGCATACACTTATTTCGCCTGAATGCCGGCATTACGCCAACTGAAGCTACTTTATCTGTAAAAGATTACCCTAATTACTTTGCTGCACTTAACGCTAATTTAGTGATTGCTGCAACTGACGCTCACTCTAACGCTGCAACTTCTGAATTTGCGTCGAGTTACTTACTTGCGCAAGGGATAGGCGCCATGCTTGACAGTACCATTTGGTTAAATCAGCAAGTTGTGGGCGTCATATGTTGCGAGCATGTAGGGAGCACAAGAGATTGGACCTTAGATGAACAAAATTTCACAAGTGCCATGGGTGATTTGGTGCGCTTGACGATAGAAACTGATATTAGACGTAAGGCCGAGCAGGCGCTTGTGAAATACAGTGAAGAGCTAGAGCAAATGGTGATAGCTAGGACACGCTCCTTAAAGGAAAGTGAGCAGCGGTTTGCTTCGGTGGTTACCTATGCACCTATTTCAATTATCACAATCAAGATGAATGGGGAAATCGTTGAATTCAACCCGGAAGCAGAAACAGTAACTGGCTACAGTCGAGAGCAAGTGATAGGCAAGAATTTCATCGAATTATTTGTCGTAAAAGAATCACTGAAAAAATCTGCTGCAATTGGACTTGGTGCCAGAAGGGGTGAAGATTTTCGTGGTGTCGAGTTACTTTTACAATGCGCAGATGAAAGGAAAATCGAGTTCGAGTGTTCCATCGTCAGTGTCGCCAACGATGACAGCAGCGATTCAGGGCAAATGATAGCGATTGGGCAGGACATTACGCAAAAAAAAGCGTTGCAAGCCTCGTTAGTAAAAGCGCGTGAAGCCGCAGAATCAGCTGACCGTATTAAATCGATGTTTGTGGCTTCAATGTCACATGAGTTGCGCACGCCACTTAACTCGATTATTGGTTTTTTAGGGGTGGTGCTGCAAGGCATGTCTGGTGAGCTTAACCTGAAGCAAAAAGACCAGCTTGGGCGCGCCTATCATTCAGCCAAGCATTTGCTATCGCTGATTACCGATGTAATCGATATTTCTAAAATCGAGGCCGGCTTCTTACAGGTTCATGTAGAAAAATTTGAGCTAGCACCGCTGCTAACCGAAGTTCAGTATGCAGTGCAACATCTTGCAGAAAATAAAAGATTAGCTTTAACCATTAATTGTCCATCTGGTATCAAGTTAGAAACAGATCGCAAACGTTTGTACCAAGTGGTTTTAAACGTAGTGGGTAACGCGTTAAAGTACACTGAGCATGGGGCAGTCAAGGTAGTTGCAAGCATTAAAGCCAAGCAACTGTTAATTGCGGTTGAAGACACTGGCATCGGTTTAAGCGAGGCACATATGGCTAGCTTGTTCAAGCCTTTTGTACGAATCGACTCACCTTTAAGAATTAAAACGTTAGGCACGGGTTTAGGCTTATATCTATCGCGAAAGATACTCAGCCAGTTAATTGGTGGCGATATTTCTGTCACTAGCCAACTAGGGCAAGGCAGTATTTTCACCATTCACTTACCTGTAAAAATGCCTAAAATTATCATGCAAAAACATACATCGGTTCTGGAGAATGCAGGCACATGACGACCGCATTAATTATTGAAGACAATGATAATAACCTCGAATTGATTCGATTTATTTTAGAGCAGGCAGGCTATAAAACACGATTTGCGATGACCGGGGTAGAAGGTGTGCAACAAGCGCTCACAATTCCACCCGATTTTATTATTTTAGATATACAATTGCCTGATATTAACGGCTTAGAAGTGCTAAAACGCATTCGTGCGTCTGCTGTGGGAATAACTATCCCAATTATTGCGATGACGTCGTACGCAATGGCAGGAGATAAAGAAAAACTATTAGCAGAAGGCTGCACGGCATATATTGAAAAACCAATTGAACCTACTTTGGTCATTGGACAAATTGAAGCGGCGTTAGGCAACGAAAGATAAAATATAATGAAAATTCTAGTGGCTGAGGATGATGAAAATTCCAGACAATTGTTAGAGGCGATATTGTCTGACGAGGGGTATGAAACAGTTAGTTTTGATAACGGCCTCAAAGCCTTATCTTATTTGCAGGTTGAGCCGGTAGATTTAATTATCTCTGATATTTTAATGCCCGAACTTGATGGCTATGGTTTATGCCGGGCACTTAAACAAAACCAAGCCTTAAAAAAAATCCCGTTTATTTTTTACACTGCCACTTATACCACCCCACAAGACGAGCGCTTTGCGATTGCATTAGGCGCTAATAAATTCATTGTCAAGCCTATGTTAGCGCCAGATTTACTAGATGTTGTTAGGCAAGTACTGGAGTCTGATGATACGGGAAGAGCATCCAAGAATCGTGGAAGCCCGCTTAAGTTAGATAAGCAGCATATCGATTTGATGCGTGGAAAATTGGATAAAAAACTGCATGAGCTCAATGAAGAAAAAGCAAAGCTGATAGATAGTGAGGCGCGTTTTAGGGACTTTGCAGAAGCCTCTGCTGATTGGTTTTGGGAGTCTGATGCGCAACATAAAATCAATGCGCTGGCTGGTAGCCCTGAAGGTTTGAATTTTTATAGTTTGACCGATTTAGCAGAAGCTTGTCACAGCCATTCCTCTAACGAAATGCTTAAAAACCTGCAAGCACATCAACGTTTTTCTGATTATGTGGTGCATTTCACTGATGAACAAGGCAAGTTAGTTTACTTACGTGTTTCTGGGAAACCAATATTCAACTCAAATGGTAAGTTCATTGGTTATCGTGGTGTAGGACGCGATGTAAGCGAAATGATCGCTTTAAATCGCAAAGTTGAGTTTTTGGCCTCACATGATGACTTAACTGGGCTACCAAATCGTAATTTGTTCAGACAACGCTTGGAGCACGCTATTGCCAAAGCGGAACGCAACGGCAGCCAGGTATTGTTGTTGTTCTTTGATTTAGATAAATTTAAATTGGTCAATGACACACTAGGGCACGAGGCGGGTGACCAACTGTTGATTATGGCAACCAAGCGCATTACCGAAAAAGCGCGTGCAACGGATGCGCTGTGTCGATTAGGCGGCGATGAGTTTGTGATGGTAATGGAAGGGGCTTCACCTCAAGATGGGCATAGACTGGTCCGCGATATCATCACGGCATTCTCAATACCCTTTGATATTCAACAGCAAAAAGTGTATTGCACCACCAGCATTGGGGTAAGTGTGTACCCAGATGACGCGACAGACCCGCAAACTTTAATGGTATATGCCGATTTGGCGATGTATCGTGCAAAACAGAATGGCCGTAATGATTTTGAGTTTTATACGAGCAACCTCAACTTTATTGCACATCAGTGGCTGGATATGGAAAATGGGATTCGCCACGCTTTCAAGGAAGATCAATTTTTTGTGGTGTTTCAACCGCAGTTGGAGAACACGCATAATCAATTAGTTGGTATGGAAGCGCTGCTACGTTGGCGTCATCCTGAGCGTGGCTTGATTCCACCGCTTGAGTTTATCAAAATTGCTGAGCAATCTTCACTGATTAATCAAATCGGTGATTTCGTTGCAGAAGCCGCTTGCAAGCAAATTCGCGATTGGCTAGACAAGGGCTTAATCGTGCCACGTGTCGCAATGAATATTTCCGCACGGCATCTACGAGCACAAACCTTAGTGAAAAACTTAACGTCCATCACCGCAAAATATGGCATTGAGCCGAATATGCTTTGTATCGAAATTACCGAACATGCATTACTCGAAGAAGGTGAAGTTGTTAAGAAAAATATGCGTCAAATCAAAGAGGCAGGATTTAGCATTTCACTCGATGATTTCGGCATGGGACACTCATCACTACTCTATTTAAAACGCTGGGCAGTTGATGAGGTTAAAATTGACCGTTCATTTGTGGATGGCCTCGTCAATAGTGCAGAAGACCGCGTGATTGTAAAAGCAATTGTAGCGTTGGGAGATGCGTTGGGCTTACAGTTGGTGGGCGAGGGTGTAGAAAACCAAATGCAAGCAGACATTTTAGCAGCCAGCGGCTGTAAAAATGTGCAAGGTTATTTTTATTCGCCACCGTTAGAGGCCAAAGAGATGGAGACTTGGCTAAAGAAGAAGAGCGCAAAAAGTAAATTAGCCTAAACTAGCAGTGTGATTTAAATTAAAAAAGCCTCATTTTTGAGGCTTTTTTAATGAGTTTTCAATCCAGTTAAAATCTTATTTGTTTTGACTTAAGCCACCAAGCAAAGCCGCTACGGGCGCTTTTCGGTTAATCGCTGATGAAGCTTTCGTGTAGTCATTGGTACTTTTGGCTGGCTCGTAAGGTTTATCGAACCAAGGATCTGCAGAAGGTTTACGGGTGTGCTGACGTGGTTTGAAGTCACCTTTGCTACGATTTGAGGCTACGCTGGTTTCTGTGTGAGATTCACGCGTCGTACTTTTGTGCGTAGCAGGTTTTGCAACCGCTTTTATATCGGCTTTTTCTTTATCGATACTACGTTTTATCAGCTTTTCAATTTCTACCAAATACTTTTCTTCGTCTTCGCACACTAGAGATATTGCCACACCGCTAGCGCCCGCACGACCAGTACGGCCAATACGGTGCACATAATCTTCTGGTGCACTGGGGATTTCATAATTAATCACCATCGGCAAATCAGTAATATCTAAGCCACGTGCAGCCACATCAGTTGCCACTAACGCAGTAATTTTGCCTGCTTTAAATGCATCTAATGCCTCTAAGCGTTCTTTTTGGCTTTTATCTCCATGAATTGCATCTGCGGCAATGCCTTCTTTATGTAACGCCTTGCTTAATCGGCTGGCCGTCAATTTAGTTTTTGTGAATATAATCACTTGTTTACTGTCAGCGTCTTTGAGCAGTTGCGTCAGTAAAGCCTGCTTTTTGCCTTGTTCAACTAAGTAAACTTTTTGTGTGACATTCTCAGCCGTAGCATTACTGCGCGCCACTTCTATCAATGTTGGATTGGTTAAAAAGTCATCCGCTAACTTTTTGATTTCGTTAGAAAATGTAGCTGAGAACATTAGGTTTTGGCGTTGTTTTGGGAGTAAGGCCAAAATACGCTTCAAATCGGGCATAAAGCCCATGTCAAGCATTCTATCTGCTTCATCTAGCACCAAAATCTGCACTTGGCCAAGGTTAAGTGTTTTTTGCTCGACGTGATCCAGCAATCGACCTGGTGTTGCTACCAAAATTTCCACGCCAGTTTTTAAGTGTGGAGTTTGCGTTTTAATATCTACACCACCAAACACCACCAAACTTTTAAGTGGAGTATGTTTTGCATACACTTTGACACTTTCTTCTACCTGAATTGCTAATTCACGCGTGGGAGTAAGTACCAGCGCACGTATCGGATGCTTGGCGGGGCTAGTGCTGGTACTGGCAAACGGTAGCAGTTTTTGCAATATAGGCAACGCAAAAGCTGCCGTTTTACCTGTACCTGTTTGTGCCCCAGCCATTAAATCCAAGCCTTGCAAAGCCAATGGAATGGCTTTGGCTTGAATTGGCGTTGGTGTAGTGTAACCGGTTTCTTGCACCGCCTTTAATAGCGGTGCGGCTAAACCTAAAGCGTCAAATTGTATTATTTCTGTCGTCATCGTTTTAAACTGAGTTATGCAAAACTACGGGGACGGCGTGGTGCATTGTCACCGCCAGCGCGCGCTGGACGGTCGCCAGTTGGGCGTGGACGCGGATTGCCAAATTTTTCGCCAGTTGAAGCACGCGGTGCATCATTACGTGGTGCAGAAGCGCGACTAGGCCTATCCCCAAAGCCGCCTTCAGGTTTGCGTGCGTAAGGTTTAGCAGAGTTGCCTCTGTCGCCAAAGCCTTTGCTCAACTCACGTGCAAATTGCATATCGGTGTCTTTGGTATAACTGCGGCTGTTGCCATTGACTTCACCAGAGGCATTACGCGGAGTGGGTTTGCTTGCTTCGTTGTTAAAGCGATCTGCATTACGCGCTGGGCGCTCGTTAGAATATGCTTTGTCACCAAAGCCACGGCCTGACGGGCGCGCACCATCGTGTGTGCGTGTTTTATTACGGTCGTTAAAACCGCCAGCACGGGCACCATAAGTTTTTTCGCCAGCAGGTTTTTCACCCATAATACGGTCACCAAATGTGCCACGGTTGTTGTCGCGAGATTGATAACCACCACGATCGCCTGGTTTGTGTGCAGAGCGTTCATTACGACCACTTCCATATCCACCACGGTCGCCATTGCCACCACGCCTTGCACCTTCTGGTTTGCTAGAAGTAAAACTACGTTTTGGCTCAAAGCCTTCAATCACTGCTGCATCCAATTTTTGACCAGTGTATTGTTCG
Organism: Methylotenera sp.; assembly: GCA_036676175.1. Classification (GTDB taxonomy): domain Bacteria; phylum Pseudomonadota; class Gammaproteobacteria; order Burkholderiales; family Methylophilaceae; genus Methylotenera_A. Next base: position 10,686 of record JAKFDL010000022.1, read on the forward strand.
ATTTTACGCAATAAATGGCGGTCCATATTCGATGCGAATGAAATCGCAATGCCTTTATTATTGGCGCGACCAGTACGACCAATACGGTGTACATAATCTTCTGCAAATTTAGGTAAATCGTAATTAATCACATGGCTAATACCTTGCACGTCAATACCGCGTGCTGCTACATCAGTAGCCACCAGTACTTTTACATCGCCGTGACGCAATTTAGTTAGGGTGCGGTTACGCGCGCCTTGTGTCATGTCACCATGTAAAGCTGCTGTTTTGTGGCCAGCAGCATATAAATCTTCTGCCAACACATCGGCGTGACGCTTGGTGCTGGTGAAAATGATGGCTTGGTTCATGTCAGGTGCGATTAACAAATGTTCTAGTAGTTTGTTTTTATGCGTCATGTCATCGACAAAGTGCAGGCGTTGCTCAATATTGGCGTGTTTTTCTTTTTGGCCAGCCACTTGTAAGGTGATTGGGTTATTTAAGAATTGTTTTGCAATGTGGCCAATGCCATCTAAAGTAGCTGAGAACAGTAATGTTTGGCGCTCTTTTGGTAGTGCAGCGCAAATCTTTTCAACATCGGGCATAAAGCCCATGTCCAACATGCGGTCAGCTTCATCTAACACCAGCATTTGCAAACGGCTTAAATCGATACGGCCACGTTCCATGTGATCAATAAAGCGGCCTGGTGTAGCCACTAATATATCTAATGGTTGTGACAGCAATTTATTTTGTAACGGGTAAGGCATGCCGCCAACGATACTCACGGTACGTGCACGAATATATTTACCGTATTTGCGTGCAGCTTCGTTGACTTGTGCAGCTAATTCACGCGTTGGTGTCAATACCAAAATACGTGGGCCACGGCTGTTTGACGCATGTGGTGTGGCTAATAAGTTAAGTGCGGGTAAAGTAAAGGCAGCTGTCTTGCCAGTGCCAGTTTGGGCAGAGGCCATTATGTCACGGCCTTTAAGCGCATCAGGGATTGCTTGTGCCTGCACAGCGGTGGGGTTGGTATAACCAGCCTCAAGCACGGCGCGTAAAATGGTAGGATGTAAATCTAGTGATTCAAAAGTGGTTGATTCTAAAGACAAAGTATTGTCCCTTTCAATGAAAACAAAAAAGGGCGCAAGCAAACACATATAGTAAGCCAATATATTTTTAATATATAAAACTTAATATAAACGCGTAAAG
>JAKFDL010000023.1:0-108393 GCA_036676175.1 Methylotenera sp.
GTCTGGGCGTTGGCGCTATCGCCTTCGAACAGTTCCGGCGCCATAAAACTGGGCGTGCCCGGATTTTGTGTCACCGCTATAGTTTCGTTGCTGGTACTTAGTGCTACGCCTAAATCTAAAATACGCAAGCGTTGGTCATTTGCTTGATGAATATTGGCCGGCTTAATATCTCGATGAATAATGCTCAAACGATGCAGCGCGCCAATACCACGCAGCATGTCAATGGCAATCTTTGCAGTGCCCGCAGCGGTAAAATAATGACCACTATCCAGCCGTTGCTGCAAAGTTGCACCTTCAAACCAACTCATCACAAAGTAAAGCTTGCTACGTTTCTCAATTGATAGCGGCAGTACTTGCGGTATGAATTGTGAAACTACACGCTTGCCAAGCCATTCCTCGTTAAGCAAGCCGTTAATACTTTCTGCATCATTGGCCAGCAAAGGTTGTAATGTTTTAAGCACAAAAAGCTGTTTAGTGTCCGTTTTACGCACTTTATACAATAAGCTCGCACGCGATTCATGCAGTAATTCAACCACTTCAAAATCATCAATCAATTCACCCACATTTAATTTGGGCGGCAAAGCAAGGTGTTTTCCGCCCGCAATACGCTCAGATAACGTGTCTGCGCCAAGAGCGGTCACTTTAATGACGACTGCGGTGGAGTTGTCTGCACTTTGTTTATCCAACGCGGTTTTAGTTAAATGCTCCGCCACCATTTGGGTGCTGTTAAACTTTAATAGGTTTTCATGTATTGCTTTGTCACCTAAAGTTTCCCACACACCATCGCTAAGCAACGTAAATATATCGCCTACTTGCAGTGCACCTTCGGCAAAATCAATGGCTAAGTGTGCATCCAGTCCTACGGCACGCTTAAGTACATGGCGCATATCTGGCCTATCCCAAACATGGTCAGTGGTCAGTTGTTTAAGCACACCATCCCGCAGCAAGTAGATACGGGTATCGCCCACATGTGCTAAATAATAGCGTTGACCACGTAAAACAATCAGCGATAGCGTTGTTGCCATACCCGCTAAATCGCGATTGGCACCCGCTTGTGAAATAAGCCAGCGATTCGCAGCAGTAATCACTTTTTCAAGTGCAGTCGGGGGCTCCCAAGTGTCAGGGGTCGCATAGTAATCGGCACTAATAGTGCGTACCGTCATCTCAGAGGCTTCGCCGCCACCCGCATTGCCGCTTACGCCATCAGCTACGGCAATGAGCGCACCTTTAATACTGAGATGCTCATTACTAGGCGTTACAACACCAACATAATCCTCGTTACGCGCACGCGGACCTGTTCGGCTGGACTGGCCGATTTCAAATGCTAAAGACATACAAACTTAAGCGACATTGTGCTAGTTTACACTTTTGCAGATGTTGCTGTCGCACTACCCCAAGTTGTTCTCCAGCGTGTTTTGACGCCACTTAGACCAATAATTGCCAACACAGCAAGCCCAGCAAAAATCATCAAGCCTATCTGGTAGCTACCGGTAGCTTGTTTAATGTAGCCCAAGCTTGCAGCCAAGTAGAAACCGCCTACGCCACCCGCCATGCCAACCAAGCCTGTCATCACGCCGATTTCTTTACGGAAGCGTTGTGGCACCAACTGAAATACTGCACCATTACCCATGCCAAGCACAGCCATAACAGGCATGATAATAGCGAGTGCTGACCAATAGGTCGGCTGGCCAAAACTCATGACTAATAACAATATTGCAGCTATTGCATACATTGTGAGTAGCGTGCGAATACCACCAATGCGGTCTGCAATCAGCCCGCCAAATGGGCGTGTGAGCGAGCCTGCAAAGACACAGGCTGCGGTACAATAGCCGGCCACGACAGGGCCTAAGCTATACAAATCATTAAAGTAAATAGTCAAACTTGAAGCTAAGCCCACAAAGCCGCCAAAGGTCACGCTGTAAAAAAACATAAACCACCATGCGTCTTTATCTTTCAGAATCGCTAAATATTGGCTTAAAGACTTAGCCGGCGGGGTGTCTGGACTATCTTTTGCATAAATCACATAGACCGCTAAAGCAATACTAAGTGGGATGAGCGCTAAGCCAAATACATTGTTCCAGCCATACGCTACTGCTAACCCCGGTGCAAATAAAGCAGCAAATACAGTGCCTGAGTTACCAGCACCAGCAATGCCTAAGGCAGTACCTTGGTGCTCTGGTGGATACCAGCGTGAGGCAAGCGGTAAAGCCACTGCAAATGCAGCACCGGCAAAACCCAAGCCTATACCTAGCAATAATGCGTGCTGGAAGGTTTGGATGCCATGCAGCCAAGCCAGTAATAAGCTCAAAATCACGATCACTTGACCGATTAAGCCAGCCATCTTGGGTTTAATATGGTCAACTAAGACACCCATGACGATGCGTAGTAATGCGCCCGCCAAAACTGGCGTTGCTACCATCAGTCCTTTTTCTGAAGGTGATAATTGCAGATCAGTAGCAATTTGTACGGCCAATGGGCCTAACATCACCCACACCATAAAACTCAAATCAAAATACAAAAATGCCGAAAGCAAGGTTGGCGTATGGCCAGATTTCCAAAAACTAGATTTCATAAAATTTCCTAAATTAAAGCGGTGTTAACTTAACGTGGTAATTAGACGTTTTGATTAGATGGTGATCGTTTCAAACTCTTTGTGTTGTTCGCGTTTCTCAACACGCTCTGCCCAAGGGTTTACTGCGCCCTGTAACGCATAGAGTAAACGTTCATACGCGGCCTTGCGGCCTTCAGCATCCTCTAACACGCGTTGTTTTACATATTCCAAACCGACGCGTTCGATCCAATGCACGGTTCTGTCTAAATACCGCGCTTCTTCGCGGTAAATTTGGATGAACGCACCAGAGTATTCCAACACTTCATCTGAGGTTTTTACCTTGCATAAAAACTGTGCCACTTCGGTTTTAATACCGCCGTTGCCGCCTACGTAAATCTCCCAGCCAGAATCTACACCAATAATACCCACGTCTTTAATGCCAGATTCGGCACAGTTTCGAGGACAACCAGAAACTGCAAATTTTACTTTGTGTGGCGCCCACATGTGATCAAAGGCTTTTTCAATATCAATGCCCATTTGGGTAGAGTTTTGGGTGCCGAAGCGGCAGAACTCTGAGCCGACGCAGGTTTTCACTGTACGAATACCTTTGGCGTAAGCGTAGCCGGATGGCATATCAAGGTCCTTCCACATGCCGACCAGATCTTCTTTCTTCACGCCCAATAGGTCAATCCGTTGCCCGCCAGTGACTTTCACCATCGGCACGGCATACTTGTCGGCCACGTCAGCAATTTTGCGTAGTTGATCTGGGCTGGTCACACCACCGTACATGCGGGGGATGACTGAGTAAGTACCGTCTTTTTGAATGTTGGCATGTACCCGCTCGTTAATGAAGCGTGATTGCGGATCGTCCACTGCCTCGTGTGGCCAAGTAGACAGTAAGTAGTAATTCAATGCTGGTCTGCAAGTAGCGCAACCATTGGGTGTGCGCCAAGCCATGCCTTTCATGGCATCAGGAATATTGAGATATTTATGTGTGCGAATTTCTGCCCGTACTTCTTCATGATTTTTATCTGTGCAACCACACACCACTTTACTGGTAGAGGGAGGTGCATAGCCACCGCCAAGCGTCGAAGCTAGAATTTGCTCTACCAAACCCACGCAACTTCCGCAGCTAGAGCCTGCTTTGGTTTGTTTCTTAACATCATCAATGGTAAATAAGCCTTGGTCTTGAATGGCTTTAACAATAGTGCCTTTGCACACGCCGTTACAGCCACACACTTCCATTTCATTGGTCATGGCGGCGGCTTTGTCCTGGCCTTGATGGCCCGTGTTACCGAGTGAGTCTTGGCCAAACATTAAATGATCGCGAATTTCATGGATGGGTTTATCATCACGCAACATTTTAAAATACCACGCACCATCTGCTGTGTCGCCGTAAAGCACGCTACCGATGATTTTGTCATCTTTGATGACGAGTTTTTTGTAAACCCCGCCAACCGCATCGTGCAAAACAATTTCTTCGCGACCATCATCAGCGCTGCCAAAGTCGCCCGCACTGAATAAATCAATGCCAGTCACTTTTAATTTGGTAGAGGTGACAGAACCTTTATATTGACCAATACCAAAGTTAGCCAAATGGGTGGCACATACTTTGGCCATTTCAAACAAGGGTGCAACTAGGCCATATGAGATGCCGCGATGTGCTACGCACTCGCCCACTGCATATACGCGCGGATCGTAAGTTTGCATGGTGTCATTGACTACGATACCTTTATTACAGTAGATGCCAGCAGATTCGGCTAAACTAAAATTTGGGCGGATGCCAACTGCCATTACCACCAAGTCAGCAGGTAAGCTGCTACCATCGGTGAAATGGATCGTATCCACACGACCATCTTTGCCCGTCAGATGTTTGGTATTCTGATTTAATTGAAAACTCAGGCCCTTGGCTTCTAGATTTTTTTGTAGCATTTTGCCTGCAGTTTTATCAAGTTGCCGCTCTAGTAACCACTCGTTGCGGTGAATCACCGTCACATCCATGCCTTGAATTTTCAAGCCATTGGCCGCTTCTAATCCGAGCAGGCCACCACCAATCACCACCGCATGCTTGTGTTTTTTTGCGGCGTCTATCATGTCATTGGTGTCTTTAATGTCACGATAACCAATCACACCCTCTAAATTTGCACCCTCAATCGGCAACATAAAGGGTTTAGAACCGGTGGCTAACAGCAATCTGTCATATTCTGCGCTGGTGCCATCTTCAGCGTAGACCACGCGATTTTTGCGATCTATTTTGTTGATGCGCGCACTGGTATAAAGCGTGATATTGTTCTCGGCGTACCACTCACGGGTATTCAGGATAATATCGTTAATGGTTTGCTCATTCGCCAATACGGGGGAGAGCATAATACGGTTGTAATTAGGGTAGGGCTCATCACCAAATACGGTAATGTCATAGATATCCGGTGCGATTTTCAGTAATTCTTCCACCACACGCATACCTGCCATACCGTTACCGACGACTACTAATTTCATTTTTTGCATGGTATTAACACTTACATTGATTAAACATACACCCTGTTAAGCAATAAGTGTGCCTCCTAAAAATTTATATGTATTCAGTGGCTTATATTTTTAAGTAAAATATCTATGCACCATATTGAACCCTTTGTGATTTGACGCACTAAAGTAGTGCCATTTATAGTTATTGTGCAGGTTAAGCGCCATAATATCGAGGTGTTTTGGCACATATCCTGTCATCGTATTCTTGAGATATCCACAATTAAAGAGGCGCTGTAGTGCTTCCATTTAATGATGATGACGTAAGCATAAGGGCGTACGAGCTCATTAAGGTTATCTGGTAAATGTGCGATCTTCTCAGGCGTAGAAATGACCATGTTTTCCCCATAATACTTACGTGCATTACCAGAAATTGTATTGGCAATTTCGCCGACGGCATCAAGAAGGTTTTCATCGGATTGGTTAGTCTCTTTCATGACAGTAAGCAGATGTCGCAACATGGCGCTAGGGGCGGAAAAATACAGCGCGCCTTCGTAATCTGCGCTTACTTTAATTATCCCGGTATAGTCATTCATTGGGAATGCGTTCTTGGCGAGATAGGCAACGCCGACAGATGCACTTTCTTGTGTGATTTGTTTGAAATAATCTCCAATCGCTTCAATGAAAATTTCAATATCTTTTTCGCTTAAATCACTCATTCTTTTATTAACTCCAACAAAGCATTAACGAGTTCATCGTCAGTAAATGGTTTATATAAGAAGCCGTTGGCGCCCTTTTTCAATGCTTCAATGGCTGTGGCTTTGTCGCTGAGTGCTGACACGATAAGAATACTTACATCGGGATCCGATTCGACTAGTAGGGAGGTGCATTCCACGCCATCCATTTCTGGCATGGTTAAATCCATGGTAACGACTTCAGGGTTTGTAGCTTTAAATAATGCTAGTGCCTCAGCCCCATTACTTGCGAAACCGACAATCTCGATAGCTGGCAGCCTAGGGTCTGCCATAATTCTAGAAATACGACTCCGGATAATATTAGAGTCATCGACAATCATAAGCTTCATACAACGGCCTCGGTAGCATTTAGGTTAATTGAAGGTTTGGCACGTTTAGAGATGCGGAATGCAAACTGTGTAAACACGTCTGGTTTGGTGTCTATTTTCAGTTCGCCACCAATTTCGTTGACCAGTGATTGCACCAGATCCATCCCTACGCCACGTCCGGCGTCTTTGTCTGTGCTATCCGCAGTAGAAAAACCAGGTTCGAAAAGTTTGCCAACAATTTCTTTATCAGATAACTGACTCACGGTTTCGCTTGAGTAACGACCCGAGGTAATCATTGCAGCTCGAATGCGGCTAGGCACGATGCCTTGTCCATCATCACGCACGATAAAATCAATCGCGCCTTCTGCATTGATCTGCGTGCTGATGAGGATTTCTCCATGTGCTGGTTTGCCTTTTGCGAGCCTGATGCTGGGTGCTTCAATTCCGTGACAGATACCATTGCGTATTAACTGTATGCCAATCTGCTGTAACTGATGCGCAATCTTAGCCTCCATCTGGTCTAGCAGATCCAGATTGAGCTTGAGCTCCACACTCTTGTTTTGGTTGTGACTTACTTGCTCGGCTAAGCGCTTCAAGTTATTACTCACGCTAGTGGAAATGCTAGGTGGCTTGTGGGCACTACTATTGGCTTGGCGATGTTCTTGAATCACGTTAACAATGGTCTCAAGCTGTCTGATTTGATCAAGTATGGCACTTAGCATGACAGGGAGACTTAAAATCTCTTGTGCATCCCAATTACTTTTCTTGCGCAGTGATACCAAGTTTTCTTCAAATTGGTGTGCAAGCGTTTCCAAGGCCTCCAAACCTATTGCGGCGGCCTCGCCTTTCATGGCGTGAATAATACGGAAACATTGATTCGCAAGGTCACCATGATTTGCAACGCGTTTATCTGCGTTGGCCAATATCACGTTCAAGGCATCTAAACCTGTATGTGCATTATTCAGGAATTGACGTAATTGGAACGAGTCAGCTTGCAGCAGCTTTTTGAGTAATTCCAAATTGATGTTGGATTGACCTTTGAGTTTGGATAATTCTTCCGCTTGAGTCACTTGTTCCGTCACGTCTTGCACGGTGACTAGCAAGTGCAAAACGCGTTTTTCTTCAATAACACGGTTGAATTGGAAACTTAAGTAGCGTGGTGTCGTGTCATCTTTGGTTTGAACTTTGACTTCTGTCAGCGGGTTTAAGCTCAGCATCAAGCTTTCTTTTACTTTATTACCAAATAACAGCTCTATGTAATCTTTAGCAGAAGTGTATATCTCAGCTGAAACCAGTTGTTCTAGCACAGGCATGAATGGCATATTGGCTCTGATTTCATGCTGTAAAATTTTGCTGACAGAGCTGGAAAACTGGCTGCCGACTGAAAGTTGTGGGTCTAACAAAATCAAACCTTCTTTCACCGTATTCAAAATCTCAGTAGTTTCGCGTTGTGCTTTTTCAATCTCGCCATCTGCAGAGCGTAACTTTCTAAGTGCGTTAAACACGATGTTGGCAAACAGCAACAATGACAGAACGAGCGCAATGGTTTGGATTAGCTGCAGGTTGCTAGCCTTGGCTTTGGTATTTTTTTCCAACTGTGTCGTGAGGTCATTCATCAGTTTCAGTAACTTGAGGTTGTTCTCACGCGCATAATCCGTAGCAACGTCTAAACTGACCTCGTCTACAATTCGGCTATTAATGACAGGCTCTAATAGTTTCTTGTAGGGCTGCCAAATAAGCAGGGCTTCATCTACAGAATGTATGGCGACAGTGTCACTGACTTTTTTAAGATAGACTGGCTTCTCGTCACCACCTACTACTGTTCCGCCCAATTTGAATCCGTTAAGCGTCGTGTCAAAAAGGGAGCTTACTTTTTTGAGTTCGGCCGCATTCTTTTCATTAAATCTACCTTGGGCTGCATCCACCTGAATCGTCAGTAGTACTTTGGCAGTACGTTGTGACAACATCCTTTGTCGACCAGACAGGTTGATTGATACCGCGTCATTATTTAGTGTGGATGAGGTGTAAAAATTGAGGCCGAGTACGGCTAAGTTAAATATCAAGAACAGGCTAACGGCAAATATAATGCCGCGATATTTGTTAAGTGTGCCTGATTTGTTGGGCTTTTTTGGCGTACTTTTGCTGGACATGACTGCTCCTTATATAATTCTTTTTTTTGAAGTCACCGTCGTTGGTGGGGAATTTTTAAACTTGAGCGGATGATTCACTAACGCGTTGTATTGGTAAGCCGTTTTACCAAATCGCTAGCACATCTTTATATTTGTTTTGTATTGTTCTGTGTCACCAAAGTTAAGTTGATGACACAGAATATTTCTAGTTAGTTAACAATTAACTACTTTTAATTGCATTAGAACGTGTACATCGCGGTTAACCAGAGTTTTTCTGTGTCGCGAATACGACCGCGGTTACCAGCAATACTATTTGCAGTATTTGGGCCAGCTGCATAATGGTCTTCTTCTGTAAATTTGCCGTACTCAACTTTAGTCATCCAGTTTTTGTCGATATTCCAAGTGGCTGCTACATTCCACTCTTTGCCGTATTTGTCGCCATTGGTCGTCGCGCCGCCGCCTACGGTGTTAAAGTCTTCATCTGAATTAATCAGGTGATAATCGGCAAAAAACAAGAAATCATCCCATTTGTAGGTCGCGGTGACAAACGTGTCTTTAATACCGGATCTTGGTGTTGCCAAGAATTTATCTACCCAGCCTTGGAACAAATGGTTAGTGCCATATGGCGTTTGGAATGCATATTCATTATCATTGCTTGATAATAATTCCTGATCTACACGGAAATTGAAGTTATCAAAACCTAAGCCGCCGCCAATTTTATAGTAGTGTGCGTCAATACGTTTGTCGCCATCAGCGTAATCGGTTTGTTTTGCGTATTCGGCCGTGTAATGCGCTCTAAAGTTAGGGTTAAATGGATGCGTACCGTCTAAGCGTAAACCAAATATTTTGTTCGATTGGTCTGCATTAATATTAGGAACGCCAGCATTATTTAAAGCACCTGCACCAAACCATGCATTACCATAACCTAGTTGATCGATATTAGACAAGTAGCCATAGCCGACTAAACTTTCAGTTGGAGAAATGCGGTATTTAATATTAGCGATTTCTAAATTACCATCACGTTGTTCGGTGGTGATTTGTGTTACTTTTTCGAAATGGGCAGCGAAAATTTCGGTATCAGGTAGACTTTTATTTAAAACTGAAACACCGTCAAATACTTGCATGACTTGCCTAAAACCGATGTCGCCAATAAAACGTACATTGTCTAAATTTACCTGTTGGCGACCTAGGCGGGCACGTGTATTTTTAATGCCTGTCCAGTCAATATATAATTGATTTAAACCAGTATAAGAGGGATCAACTACTTTTGCATATTCAATATTTCTGACCTGGTTTGATGCGGCGTTGACGAGCGTGTCATTGGTACTATCGTTAAAGTTATCCATTAATTTCGACACATCTATCAATTGTGCAGCAAAACTAAAGTTATGGTAGGGGGCGGTTTGCCAGCCAATTAAGCTGCGTAAAGTTAATGCCTCTGCATCTTTAACATCTTCAAATCTGGTTGGGTTGAGAGCCGTGCCAATCGTGTTATTTGGCTGAAGTCCATCTTGACTGACGGTTTCATAGCGCAATCTAAAGCTGGTTAAATTTTTACCACCTTTAATAGCATCCATAAACGTATAGTCGTCTATTGCTTCTGGCTCTTCTGCGTAGGCACTGCCTGCGAAACCAGCTAATGCCATACATAAGTTAAGTGTTAGTACATTTAGTTTAAATAAATTAGTTTTCATCATTTTCATCTTTATAGTTAAGTAATTGATTAAGTTAGTTAAGTTAAGCTGCTTTTTTAGCGTGACGCTCATATAAAAATTTAAGTATTTCACTACGTAAATGGTTGTAATGCTTATCTTCCGCTAGTTGCAAACGGTTGCGTGGTTTTGGCAAGTCCACCGTTAAAATCTCGCCAATGCCCGCAGCTGGCCCATTCGTCATCATCACAATTCTGTCAGATAGCAATACTGCCTCATCCACATCGTGTGTCACCATGACAGCGGTTGCCCCAGATTTCTGCATGATTTTCATCAGTTCATCCTGCAAACCTGCACGAGTTAATGCATCCAGTGCGCCAAATGGTTCATCCAGCAACAAAACTTTGGGTTCCATGGCTAAGGCCCTAGCAATGCCTACGCGTTGCTTCATGCCGCCTGAAATCTCACTCGGACGCTTATCGGTTGCATGATTTAAGCCTACTAACTCTAGCGCTGCTTGAGTCCGTTCCGCTTGCTGAGCCGATGTTTCACTACCAAAAACACGCTCCACCGCTAAATGCACGTTCTCAAAACAGGTGAGCCAAGGTAGCAAAGAGTGGTTTTGAAACACCACCGCACGCTCAGGACCAGGTTTAGAGATTTCACGGCCAGCACAGAATAAATTGCCTGTTGTGGGTTGTAATAAACCGGCAATTAAGTTCAGCACTGTCGATTTCCCACAACCAGAGTGGCCAATGATCGAGACGAATTCCCCCTCCTTAACGCTTAGATTAATGCCTTTAAGCGCCTCAAAAGTCCCCTTTTTTGTAGTAAATGTCATGTTCACATCTTCTAAATACACATATCTATCTGCTACAGCACTCATAGTTTTGCCTCCTCATAACTAAAGCGTTTGGCGATAGCGATTAGCCCTTGCTCTAACAGCAAACCGACAATGCCCACCACAAAAATGGCGATAATAATATGTTCTACATTTAAGTTGTTCCACTCATCCCACACCCAGAAGCCAATACCGACACCGCCTGTCAGCATCTCTGCTGCTACAATCACCAGCCATGCCACGCCGATAGAAAGGCGTACACCTGTGAGCACATAGGGTAGGGCGCTAGGGAGTAGAATTTTGGTCAATATCTTCCACTCGCTTAAATTAAGCACCTTAGCCACATTCATGTAGTCTTGCGGTACCTTACTCACGCCTACTGCCGTATTAATCACCATCGGCCAAATCGCCGAGATGAAAATGACCCAAATCGCCGCAGGGTTGGCTGCTTTAAACACTAATAAACCGATAGGCAACCAAGCCAATGGTGAAACTGGGCGTAGTAAGCTGATGACGGGTGCTGCCATACGTGATAAAAACGCAAAGCGACCTATCATGAACCCGAGCGGGATTCCAATCAGTGCCGCCATACCAAAACCAGCCGCTACACGTTTAAGTGAATTCAGGATATTCCAGCCTATGCCTTGGTCGTTTGGGCCATTGACATAAAACGGGTCACTAAATAACACGACTGCCGCTTTATAAGTGGATACCGGACCTGGCAAACCTTGCGACTGTGCCGAGACCAAGCTCCAAACTGCCATTAGAAACAGTAATCCAAATACGGGTGGCACCAGGTACTCCATCAGCATGCTGCCTTGCATTGCCCATGACCTAACCGATTTTTGAGGCGGTGGTGGCACCTCAACTAACGTTAGTTTTGGTACTTCTGGGTCTGCTTTCGACATGTCTTTACTCTCTTTATGAATAGGTACAACGCTCATAAAAACTCCTTCAATTCGTTATGCTAAATTAATCTTAGCTAGGTTAAGCGTTGCTGGGTTATGCTTTGATTTTAAAGCCGGCTGCATAGGCTGCTGGATCTTTGCCATCCCATACCACGCCATCCATCAATTTGCTAGAACGCATTGGGTCTTTAGGTACAGAGACGCCGACCTGGCTTGCCGCTTCTGAATAAAGCGCAATTTGATTTACTTTTTTAGCAACGCCTAAATAATCAGGATCCGTTTTTAACATGCCCCAGCGTTTGTGCTGCGTTAAGAACCACATGCCGTCTGACAGGTATGGGAAAGGAACTTTGCCATCGTCATAGAACTTCATGTAGTTCGGGTCTTTCCATTTTTTGCCGTTGCCGTTGTCATAATCACCTAAGAAACGACCTAAGATCACGTCTTTAGGCGCATTGACATAGGCCTTTCCAGAAATCAATTCGGCTACTTTGGCGCGGTTTGCGGTTGCATCAATGTATTTAGAAGCATCTAGAACCGCCATCATCATGGCGCGAGCGGTGTTCGGGTTTTTCGCTACAAAGTCTGCAGTAGTACCTAAGACTTTTTCTGGGTGATCTGCCCAAATATCTTGTGTAGTTGCTACGGTGTAGCCAATTTTGTCGTAAATTGCACGCGCATTCCATGGCTCGCCCACACAGTAGCCATCCATGTTGCCAATACGCATATTGGCCACCATCTGCGGTGGAGGAACAACGATATTTTTAACGTCTTTAACTGGGTCGATACCATTGGCTGCAAGCCAGTAGTTCAACCACATCGCATGCGTACCAGTCGGGAAGGTTTGCGCAAAGGTAAAGTCACGGTTCTCGTTCGCCATCACGCGCTTTAAAGTTTTACCATCTTTTACGCCTTTATCTTTGAGTTGATTAGATAAAGTAATGCCTTGGCCGTTATGGTTTAATGTCAATAAGACCGACATATCTTTTTGTTGACCGCCAATGCCCATCTGAACGCCGTAAATCAAGCCATAAAGTACGTGAGCGGCATGCAACTCGCCATTCACCACTTTATCGCGAACGCCAGCCCAAGAGGCCTCTTTAGTGGGGGTGATTTTGATGCCATATTTTTTGTCAAAGCCCATTTCAGCTGCAACAATAATTGGTGCGCAATCAGTCAGTGGGATAAAGCCGATTTTAACTTCGGTAATTTCCGGTGCATCTGAACCTGCTGCATAAGCCATAGTTTTAATCCCCGCGGGCATCATATTCAGTGCTGCCGCCGCACCAAATGCACCGGCAATACTATGTTTAAAGAACTGGCGACGACTGGCATCTACTGAAGTAGTGGAATCAATCGTCTTTACTACAGTAGAAATAGGTTTGTCTTTATCTTGCATATCATTTCCTTAAATAAATAAGTCTTAAAAAGTTTTACACATAAAAAAAGCGCCTTAACAATGAAGGGTTAACTTCATTACTAAGACGCCTTTGTCTTTTATTACAATTTTTTATGCCAGCCTTGGCACGCTATTTACAACTTTGCAACCCTCCATTGGGTTGAAGCTTTACTACTGATAGTTTCTAAACAATTAACATTTTTGCTGCTTCAATTAGCTGATGCGATAAATCTGCTAATTTCATATTCTTTTTCATCGCCATATTGCGCAATAAACTGTAAGCCTCTTCTTCATCAATTTGGCGCTGTCGCATCATCAAGCCTTTTGCACGCTCAATCACCTTGCGCTCATCTAACTTAAGATTTGCCATACTTAGTTCTGAGCGTAGGCTTTTAAACTCTTCAAATCTTGCTACTGCTGCATCTATCACTGGTATCAGCCTTTCACTGGGAATATCACCCACTACGTAAGCACTCACACCCGCCTGCGTAGCGATTTTAATTTTCTCTTTATCACCATCGTGCGTAAACATTACTACTGGTCGCGCATCGTTCATCGTCATTACGCAAATATTCTCTAGCGTATCGCGGCTGGGTGATTCAGTATCAATAATGACAATATCCGGTTTTATCTCGCAGCATTTGGCTTCTAGATTCATCGTATTCTCGATATGCGCCACTACTTCAAACCCATTATCAATCAGCGACTGTTTAAGTGGCTTACTGCGTTTGATATCATGATCGATAATCATCACTTTTAACATGATAAGGCTATAGCAATAGCCGTGCCATGTACGTATCTTAGGCTATATATTTGATTTATTTAGATAAAGTATGTATTCGACAGGAGTGCTTTATTTGTGCATCAAACTATGGCGCGCACAAAAAAAGTGCAAACGCACTATATTATCAAAAACTTAGTGGGTGAATGATTTATATGCTATGAAAAGATCTGGTTAATATTTCTGCCCCTTTTTCTAGCATGAAATATCTAAATGCTTCTGCTGCTTGAGAGGCGTTGCGTTTAGCTAAGGCCACCACATGCCAAGTACGAATAATTGGTGTGTCCTGCAAATCTAAAATAATGAGTTGCTGATTTGCCAGCTCGTTGCCAATAGTGTGAAGCGATAAAAAAGAGATGCCTAGTTCTGCAATAATGGCTTGTTTAATGGTTTCATTGCTCGACATCTCCATGCTGATGATGGGCGAAATGTGATGTTCGGAAAAATACTTTTCCATCAGCGCCCGCGTACCTGAGCCTGGCTCTCTAGAGATAATTTCGAAGTTATTGAGCGCTTCTGGCGAGATATTAATTTTTCCCGCTAGCGGATTTTGCGGGCTAGCAACAAATCCATGTGGATGGCAGGCAAAGGCTTCTATACGTGTATCCATCTCCTTCGGCGGTTGGCCCATAATCGCAATATCCAATTCGCCATCGCGCAGCAACTCAATCAGCTGTTGGCGATTTCTGACTTCGATTTTAATTTGTAGGTTAGGGTAGTCTTTTTTAAATTCGCTCAACATTTGTGGCAAAAAATATTTGGCCGTGCTGACCACGCCAATTTTCAGTGCTTTTATCTCCGTGCCGCGTAGCCGCTCCATCATATTATTTGCTTCAATGAGCGTGCTAGAGACGCGCCGTGCATACACTAGAAAATACTCTCCAGCCGTGGTGAGGGCGATTTTTTTGTTCTCCCGCACAAACAAAGCGACTCCCATGTCATCTTCCATTTCTTTAATTTGCATGGATATCGCCGGGGCAGAGATGTGTAATTCTTCAGCAGCACGGGTGAAGCTTGCATGCTTAGTTGCGCTTAAGAATATTTTAATTTGACGCAGGGTGAGATTGCGCATGCCGTTCCTATCATTAAGTAAAACTTAATCAAGCATAAAATAATAATTACTTTACCTTAACATTAAACACTTTTAAAGTGGGTTCGTGTATTAAGTTTTATATATTGAAAAAGTTTCTTTAAGTGAGGGGTCATCATATGGCAAGTCAACTCAGTAATAACGAAACCATGAAAGAAGGCGCTGACCGCTACAAAGCAGGCGTGCTGCCTTACAAGAAAATGGGTTATTGGCAGCCCGATTATCAAGTGAAAGATACGGATTTATTAGCTATGTTTCGCATTACCCCGCATGCAGGTAGCGACCCGGAAGAAATTGCGGCGGCGGTGGCAGGCGAGTCTTCTACCGCCACTTGGACTGTGGTGTGGACTGATCGACTGACCGCCTGTGAAATGTACCGTGCTAAAGCTTACCGTGTTGAGCAAGTACCCAATACCGGCGAGGGTACCAAAATTGAAGCCCAATATTTTGCCTATATTGCATATGAGCTAGATTTATTTGAGGGTGGCTCAATCGCTAATTTAACCGCATCCATTATTGGCAACGTGTTTGGTATGAAAGCGGTGAAAGCACTCCGTTTGGAAGACATGCGCATTCCAGTGGCGTACTTAAAAACTTTTCAAGGCCCAGCGACAGGCGTAATCGTGGAAAGGGAAAGGCTGGACAAATTTGGTCGACCATTATTAGGCGCGACCACTAAACCAAAATTAGGCCTTTCGGGCCGCAACTATGGTCGCGTGGTGTATGAAGGCCTCAAAGGTGGTTTGGATTTTATGAAAGATGACGAGAACATTAACTCGCAAGCTTTCATGCATTGGCGCGACCGTTTCCTATACTGCATGGATGCAGTGAATAAAGCCTCAGCCGCCACGGGCGAAGTCAAAGGCCACTATTTGAACGTGACCGCCGGCACCATGGAGGAAATGTACAAGCGTGCAGAATTTGCTAAGCAATTAGGTAGCGTAATTATTATGATTGACTTGGTCATCGGTTACACGGCAATACAATCAATGGCCTTGTGGGCGCGGCAGAACGACATGATTCTGCATTTACATCGCGCCGGCAATTCGACTTATTCACGCCAGAAAAATCACGGCATGAACTTCCGTGTCATCTGTAAATGGATGCGCATGGCGGGCGTAGATCACATTCATGCGGGGACTGTGGTGGGCAAACTGGAAGGTGACCCGGCGATGATACGTGGGTTTTATGACACCCTGCTGGATGACCATACACCACAAAACCTTGAGCACGGTTTATTTTTTGAGCAAGACTGGGCTTCACTAAATAAGTGTATGCCCGTGGCATCTGGCGGTATTCACGCTGGGCAAATGCATCAGCTACTCACTTACTTGGGTGATGATGTGATACTGCAATTCGGTGGTGGCACGATTGGTCATCCACAAGGCATTCAAGCGGGTGCGCAAGCAAACCGTGTGGCGCTGGAGGCAATGGTGATGGCGCGTAACGAAGGCCGTGATATTTGGAACGAAGGCCCGCAGATTCTACAAGATGCCGCCAAATGGTGTGGTCCACTGAGAGCAGCGATTGATACGTGGAAAGATATTACCTTCAATTACGAATCTACCGACACCGCCGATTTCGTACCCACCGCGACAACCAGTTTTTAGGAGAAACAATTATGATGACCAACCCGAATGGAATTGTTACGCAGGGGCAGTTTTCTTTTTTACCACCTTTAACAGATGTACAAATTACCTCGCAAATTAAATATGCGCTTAGCAGAGGTTGGGCGCTGTCAGTTGAATATACGGATGACCCGCACCCACGCAACACCTATTGGGAAATGTTTGGCGCACCGATGTTTGATTTAAAAGACCCAGCGGGGATTTTGATGGAAGTGAATAACTGCCGTAAAACTTTCCCAAATCACTACATTCGCGTGATGGCATTTAGCTCGGTACGTGGCGTAGAAAGTCCGACCATGTCGTATATCGTGAATCGCCCTAAAATTGAGCCTGGCTTTGGCCTAGTGCGTCAAGAAACTGAAGGGCGTAATATACGCTATACGATTCATTCTTATGCGACCGATAAACCCGAGGGAGAGCGTTATTAGTTCGAGCGCTATTAAGGTATGACCGACAAAATCGACATTCAAGCGCTGTTGGAAGAGTCTCATATTAATGAGGTGCTGGATGCGCTTGATAAAGATTTAGTTGGTTTGGTGCCAGTAAAGCAACGCATTCGTGAAATAGCGGCCTACTTGCTCATTACTAAAGCCAGATTGCAGCTTGGTATTGAGGCAGCCAAACCTAGCTTACACATGTGTTTTACTGGCAATCCGGGTACTGGCAAAACGACAGTTGCTCTCAAAATGGCGGAGATGTTGCATCGATTGGGTTACATTCGGCAGAATCATGTCATTAGCGTCACGCGGGATGATTTGGTAGGGCAGTATATTGGACATACCGCGCCAAAAACCAAAGAGGTGATTAAAAAAGCCATGGGTGGAATACTGTTTATTGATGAGGCGTATTATCTCTATAAGCCAGAAAACGAACGCGATTATGGTCAAGAATCTATCGAGATTTTATTACAGACCATGGAGAATCACCGTGACGATTTAGTGGTTATTTTGGCAGGATATCAAGACCGCATGGGCACGTTTTTTAAATCCAATCCAGGTTTGTCATCACGTATTGCGCATCATATTGATTTTCCTGACTATAATGAAAATGAGCTATTGGAAATTACGAAATTGATGAGTGATGCGATGCATTACAATTTAGACGCGAATGCCTCAAAAGCAATGCAAGAGTATATTCAACTGCGTAAACAGCAACCACATTTTGCTAATGCACGTTCGATACGCAATGCCTTGGATCGGGCGCGTTTGCGCCAAGCGAATCGATTATTTAATGATGCTATCCAAAATAAAAAACAGGCAACGGCAGCAGATTTATCGCTAATTACCGAAGCGGATATTCGTGCCTCACGCGTATTTACCAATCAAAAAATTACAGACAATAAAACAGGGTAGCCCAAAAAGCGCAATATGATAAAAGCTCAAATCAGCCTAGAAAATTTTTTGCATGCGACTCACACAAGTGAGAGTTTGGCTGCTTTATTGTGCGCCATTGCTAAAGCTTCACAAGCTATTTCTGCACTGACTGAAAATGGCGCCATTGAAAATAAAGATGGCAAAAATATTTACGGAAAATTAAACAGTGAAAACGTGCAAGGTGAAACGCAAGCCACCTTAGATGTGATTTGCGATGAGATATTTACTAGCCGCCTGGCTGCTACAGGTTTGGTGGCTGGCATGGTGTCTGAAGAAGTTGATTTGCCGATTACGGTTAAAAACAAGACCAACAAGGCCGAATTTTTAGTGTTTTTTGACCCCTTAGATGGTTCATCCAATGTCGATGTGAATGTGTCGATTGGTTCGATATTCTCGATATTTAAAGCGCCGAATAAAACGAGTTTATCTGAAGCTGATTACCTGATTGCGGGCAAACAACAGGTGGCTGCTGGCTATGCTATCTATGGCCCGTGCACGATGTTGGTTATCACCACTGGTCATGGCACTCATGGCTTTACGCTTAATCGTGCCAGCAAACAATTTTTACTGACGCATCCCGATATGCAGGTGCCAGCAGACACCAAAGAATACGCTATCAATTCCAGCAACCAGCGCTTTTGGGAGTCGCCAATCAAGCGCTATATTACCGAGTGTAAATCTGGCGCGGCTGGGCGGAGAGAGAAGGATTTTAATATGCGCTGGATAGGCAGCATGGTGGCTGATATTCACCGTATTTTAACCAGAGGCGGTATTTATCTTTACCCGAAAGACAACAAAGATAGCACCAAGCCTGGTCGTTTGCGTTTGATGTATGAAGCTAACCCAATGGCCATGTTGGTAGAGCAAGCGGGAGGAGCTGCTTCAACTGGTAGGATGCGGATGCTAGATGTACCACCAGAACATATACACCAGCGCATTCCAATTATCATTGGCTCTAAAAATGAGGTGGAACATATTGAGCGCTACCATGCCGCTTTTGATAAAGGTACAGACGAGCCATTCCCGCTGTTTAATGAGCGTACTTTTTACAGATAAATATACTTAAGAATAGTTACTCGAGGATAGTGATGTCTAAAAAATACCCCGTTATTGCAATCACAGGCTCATCAGGCGCTGGCACTAGCTCAGTGATGGAGAGCTTTGAATATATTTTTAGACGTGAAAATATTAGCGCACAAGTGATCGAAGGTGATTCGATGCACCGTTATGAGCGTAAAGAAATGGATGAACTGCTGGAAAAACATCACAAAATTCCTGGCAATTATTTTAGTCACTTTAGCCCAGAAGCCAATGAGTTAGCTCAGTTGGAGAATACCTTTAGCACTTTTGGTGAAACAGGGCGATGTAAAGTACGTAAATATATTCACAGTGATGTCGAAGGTGCACCTTACAAACAAAAAGCCGGCACGCTGACCCCTTGGCGCGATAGCGCGGAGGATGCCGATGTGCTGTTTTATGAAGGTCTGCATGGCGGTTACGTAGGCGATGAAGCGAATGTGGCGCAGCATGTAGATTTGCTGGTAGGTGTGGTGCCGATTATTAACCTTGAGTGGATACAGAAAATGCATCGTGATCAAAAGGTGCGTGGCTATTCACCTGAGGCGGTGGTGGATACGATTTTGCGGCGCATGCCAGATTATATACATCACATCTGCCCGCAATTTTCGCGTACCCACGTTAATTTTCAGCGCGTGCCGACAGTCGATACCTCTAACCCTTTTATTGCCAAGCACATTCCCAGTGCTGATGAGAGTATGGTGGTGATTCGTTTTGCAGAGCCTAAAGGTATTGATTTCCCTTATTTGCTTTCGATGTTGCATGGCTCGATGATGACGCGACCAAATACGCTGGTGGTGCCTGGCGGCAAAATGGGCTTGGCGATGCAGCTGATTTTTACGCCGATGATTTTGCGCTTAATGCAATTACGAGATAGATAGCAGACTGCTGTCTGAACGCATTAATATGGCATTGGTCATGTATGACTTAGATGGTACTTTAATAGACACAGCGGGTGAAATTGCCTTGGCTGTAAACGCGACATTAAGGCAATACAAATTTAAAACGGTGACTGAGGATCAAGTAAAAGCATGGATAGGCCATGGCACTGTTTGGTTAATGCAGCAAGCATGGCCTGATAAGCGCGATGTTGAGTCGCATGACACATGGAACACAGTGATGGAAAACTTTATGCAGCACTATAAGTATGTGGTCGGTACAGCTAGCAAGCCATATCCTGCCGCATTAGAAACGTTGACTAAGCTAAAAGAGCAAGGGATTAAACAAGCCATTGTGACCAATAAAGAAGAACCTTATACCAGTAAAATATTGGCGCAACATAACATGAAAGGCTTATTTGATTTGCGCATCTCTGGCAATTCTTTACCTTACAAAAAACCTGATGCAGCGGTGATTGAATACTGTTTAGAAGCATTAGGTGAAACTAAGGAAAACAGCCTATTTGTAGGCGATTCTGAAATCGATATCACGACCGCAAAAAACGCCGGGGTGACTTGTTGGGTAGTGCCCTACGGTTACAACGCAGGGCGTGACATTGCAAAAGCGAACCCCGATAAACTAATTGATAACATTAGCAAAGTTCCTGATTTTTTTAGTCTTTAAAAATTTTAAAAACTTAAACCTTGATTCAGATTCAAACAAAAATACACTAAAAAAGGGTTATACATGGCATTAGTTTCATTAAGACAATTGCTTGATCACGCAGCTGAGCACCAATACGGCCTACCCGCATTTAACGTGAATAATATGGAGCAAATTCATGCCATTATGCAGGCGGCCAATGAAGTAGATAGCCCGGTGATTTTACAGGCTTCTGCCGGCGCTAGAGGTTATGCCGGTGAACCGTTCTTAAGACACTTGGTGGAAGCAGCCATTGAGCAATACCCCCATATTCCTTTGTGCATGCACCAAGATCATGGCGCTTCAGCCGCAGTATGCCAGACTGCATTGAGAAGTGGTTTTTCAAGCGTAATGATGGATGGCTCGCTGATGGACGATGCCAAAACGCCTTCCACCTTTGATTACAACGTGCAGGTGACGCGCCAAGTGGTAGAAGCTGCACATGCTGTGGGCGTATCTGTTGAAGGTGAGCTAGGTGTACTTGGCTCACTAGAAACTGGACAAGCAGGAGAGGAGGATGGTGGTGGTGCAGAAGGTGTTTTGAGTGAATCACAACTGCTTACCGACCCTGATGAGGCTGCTGCATTTGTCAAAGCAACGCAGGTGGACGCTTTGGCGATTGCCATAGGTACTAGCCACGGGGCATATAAATTCAGTCGTCCACCCACGGGCGATATACTTTCTGTAGACAGAATTAGAGCCATTCATGCGCGCATTCCTAACACGCATTTGGTCATGCATGGTTCATCCAGTGTGGAGCAAGAATGGCTGCAAATGATTCGTGAATACGGCGGCCAAATAAAAGAGACTTACGGCGTACCCGTTTCTGAAATTGTGGAGGGTATTAAAAATGGCGTGCGCAAAATCAACATTGACACGGATATTCGCTTAGCCATGACTGCCACCATCCGCAAAGAAATGGCGCATCACCCCGCAGAATTTGACCCGCGCGCTTTTTTAAAGGCGGCCACGATTGCCGCGAGAAGTGTTTGTAAAAGCCGTTTTGAAGCATTTGGCAGTGCGGGCCAAGCCTCTAAAATTAAGGTGATTTCTTTAGATAATATGGCGGCGCGCTACGCAAAAGGCGAGTATGCAGCAATCATCAAATAGGTAAACTTATCTACAATAAGGAAAACATGAGACGTAAATTAGTAGTCGGTAATTGGAAAATGAATGGGCGCATCGCTCAAAACCAGGTTTTTTTGCAACGCTTGAAAATTGGTGTGCAAGATTTAAAGCACGCAGATGTTGTCGTGTGCGTGCCTTACCCCTATATTGCACAAGCACAAGCCTTGCTGCAAGACTCTAATGTGGCTTGGGGTGCCCAAAATTTGTGCGCCGATGAGAATGCAGCGCTAACCGGCGCAGTGTCGGCCTATATGCTGACCGATTATGGCTGCAGCTATGTGATTGTTGGACACTCGGAACGACGTACACAGTTTCACGAAACTGATGACACAGCAGCGACCCGCTTTAACGCTGCTGAAAAAGCGGGCTTAATCCCGATTTTTTGTATGGGGGAGTCGTCTGAAGAGCGCGAATCGGATTGGACGGAATATGTAGTGGGACGGCAATTGGATTCGATTATCCGTCGCTATGGAGCTGAAGTGCTAAGCAAAGCTGTGCTGGCCTACGAGCCTTTGTGGGCGGTTGGTACAGACATTGCGGCGACTCCAGAGCAAGCCCAAGAAGTCCATGCATTTATTCGTAATCGTGTGGCTAAGTGTGACGCTAAGGTCGCTAGAAATGTACAGATATTGTATGGTGGTAGCTTAAAACCAAGCAATGCTGAAGCGCTATTTTCCATGCCAGATATTGATGGTGGTTTGGTTGGGCGTAGCTCGCTTGATGTAAATAGCTTTATAGCCATTTGCCATGCAGCAAATCAAGAGTGTGTAGCGGTATGAAGATAATAAAATGAAAACTCACTCACTCGTCGTTGGTGTTCCTTTCGAAATTAAGAGTGACGAGCAGCGCGTGGCTGCAACGCCTGAGACCGTAAAAAAAATGCTCACTTTAGGTTGTAAAGTGCTCGTACAAAGGGGTGCGGGTGAGCGCGCCAGCATTACTGATACTGCATATGAGGCAGTGGGCGCAGAGATTGTTTCCGCAAAAGAGGTGTTTAAAGCCGATTTAATTCTTAAGGTACGTGCACCAGAATCAAACGAAATCAAAGCCATGAAATCGGGAACTGTATTAATCGGCTTGCTGGAGCCCTTTAATCTGCCCCAATTAAATGCCATCGCTGCACAGGGCATTACTGCATTTTCACTGGAAGCACTCCCCAGAAACTCCAGGGCACAAAGCATGGATGTGCTGTCTTCGCAGGCGAATGTGGCGGGCTACAAAGCAGTGTTACTGGCCAGCCATTTTTACCAACGTTTTATGCCGATGCTGATGACAGCTGCAGGCACAGTGAAGGCTGCGCGGGTATTGGTGTTGGGGGCAGGGGTTGCCGGATTACAAGCGATTGCTACAGCTAGAAGACTAGGCGCCGTGGTAGAAGCCTCCGATGTGCGTCCGGCAGTGAAAGAGCAGATTGAATCACTCGGTGCAAAGTTTTTAGAGGTGCCTTACGAAACAGCAGAGGAGGAAGAAATTGCTGCTGGTGTTGGTGGCTATGCGCGCCCAATGCCAAGGGAGTGGATGATGCGACAAGCAACACTTGTTGCCCAACGCGCTGCCGAGGCGGATATTGTGATTACTTCTGCACTGATTCCTGGTCGTGAGCCACCGATTTTACTGCATGCGGAAACCGTAGAAAAAATTAGGCATGGCGCAGTTGTCATCGACATGGCAGCTGGCCTCGGTAAAAATGGCTGTGGCAATTGCCCGCTCACAGAGGCGAATCAAGTGGTGGTGAAACATGGCGTTACCATCGTGGGTTATACCAATTTACCTAGCTTGGTTGCAGCAGATGCCTCCGCTTTTTATGCCCGCAATATTTTAGAGTTTTTGAAGTTATTAATATCAGAGGAGAAATTGAATCTCCCTGCGGATGACGAATTAGTAATGGCGAGTTTGATGTGCAAAGATGGTCAATTAATTAAAAAAAGTGACTGAAAAGAAATAGGGAAGCGCTTATGACTGAATTACTCACCATGCAGAACATTACTATTTTCGTGCTGGCCATATTTGTGGGTTATCACGTGGTTTGGACGGTGACACCAGCCTTGCATACCCCACTGATGTCAGTCACTAACGCCATTTCGGGCATTGTGATTGTGGGCGCCATGCTCCAAACGGTAAGTATAGATGGTGAAACTTTAAATTTAACCAGTATTTTGGGAGCGATTGCAGTATTTTTAACTTCAATTAATATCTTTGGTGGCTTTCTAGTCACCCGACGCATGTTGGAAATGTTCAAAAAGAAAGAGGCCAAGGTATCAGAAAACAAGGTTTCAGAGTCGAGAGCAGTGGAGTCAAATAAATGAATGTGATTAATCCCAATTTCATCTCGGCCGCTTATTTAATCTCTGCGGTATTGTTTATTTTCTCACTCAAGGGGTTGGCTTCTCCCACCAGTGCGCGTTTGGGGAATACATTGGGCATGGTGGGGATGGCAATCGCAGTCACCACCACTTTCTTCGTTGGTCATCATCTTATATTCTCACTCATTGCTGGTGCGATTGTTTTAGGTGCAGTTGTAGGTACTTTGGCTGCAAAGCGAGTGCAGATGACCAAAATGCCAGAGCTGGTCGCTCTGATGCACTCGTTTGTGGGCTTGTCAGCAGTATTGATTGCTATTGCTGCTGTGTACAACACGGCAGAGACACATACATCGGTGCAGCGCATTGAGTTGTTTATCGGTGCTTTTATCGGCGCAATCACTTTTACCGCTTCTGTGGTCGCTTTTGGTAAGCTATCTGGGAAATTTGGTGCAAAACCAGTGAGTTTTAAAGGCCAGCATTTGTTAAATCTAGTGCTGGCTTTACTCATGTTGGGTTTTGGTATTTTGTATTATCTGCAAAGCAGTCAGCTGGCTTTTCTAGTGATGTGCAGCTTGGCACTCATTTTAGGAATGACGCTCATCATACCTATCGGTGGGGCTGATATGCCAGTGGTGGTCTCCATGCTGAATAGTTATTCTGGTTGGGCGGCGGCCGGCATTGGCTTTACCTTGAACAATCCTGTGCTCATTATTGCCGGGGCTTGTGTGGGCTCGTCTGGTGCGATTCTGTCTTATATTATGTGTAAGGCCATGAATCGCTCCATCATTGCCGTTATGCTGGGTGGGTTTGGCGCTGAAACCAGTGTAGATGCAGCGGCAGGTGAACAAAAAGCAGTGAAATCAGGCTCCGCAGAAGACGTGGCATTTTTAATGGGCAATGCCGATACTGTGATTATTGTGCCAGGTTACGGTTTGGCTGTTTCACGTGCGCAACATGCGCTACAAGAACTCACCACTAAATTAATCGCCAAAGGCGTCAATGTAAAATACGCCATTCACCCAGTCGCAGGCCGTATGCCTGGGCATATGAATGTTCTTCTAGCGGAGGCAGATGTGCCTTACGAGCAAGTGGTGGAGATGGAGGACGTGAATAATGAATTTGGGCAAACTGACGTCGTTTTTGTGATTGGTGCCAATGATGTAGTGAACCCCGCCGCTAAAAAGCCCGGCAGTGCTATCTACGGCATGCCGATTCTAGAGGCTTACAAAGCCAAAACCATCATTGTCAATAAACGCACCATGGCGGCTGGCTATGCAGGTTTGGATAATGAGCTATTCTATTTAGATAAAACCATGATGGTGTTTGGCGATGCTAAGCATGTCGTTGAAAGTCTTGTAAAGGCGATAGACTAGAGATATTTTTACAGGCCAGTATTTTCCACATATTTGGCATAGATATGTTTACGGGTTAGTGGTAAAGATGATTGACCAATTTCACGTTTGTTGGCCAATATTTGATAGATGCCGATTCTACCTTTTTCAAACTCCAAAGCGCATGCGGCCATATATAAACGCCAAACTCTGTAGGTAGATTCCGTCACATATCGCAGTGCTTCTTCGTGATGATTCTCTAAACGGGAAACCCACTGCCGCAGTGTTAAGGCGTAATGTGGGCGTAACGATTCAACATCAGAGATCTCAAACTTCTCTTTTTCCATAGCGCGTTGAATATTGCTCACAGTATCTAACTGGCCATCAGGAAAAATATAACGGTTAATGAACTCTGTTGATAAGGTCTTTTCCCAGCCCTCTACATCATGCG
Organism: Methylotenera sp.; assembly: GCA_036676175.1. Taxonomy (GTDB): domain Bacteria; phylum Pseudomonadota; class Gammaproteobacteria; order Burkholderiales; family Methylophilaceae; genus Methylotenera_A. The sequence continues at coordinate 25,747 of JAKFDL010000023.1, forward strand.
TAATGCCATGATTTAAAAATAACCCAGATGGTTTTAACAAGCGGTGCACCGTTGAGAAATATAAAGGTAAATTTTTTAAACCGACATGTTCAAACATGCCCACACTGACTATCTTGTCATAAATACCAGTACCTTTAATATCGCGGTAATCACATAAACTAAGCGTGACCTGCTTTTCTAAACCGGCTGCTTTGATACGTGCGGTTGCTAGTTCAAACTGTTGTTGACTCAGTGTGATCCCGTGCGCTTTAACACCAAAATGCTGCGCTGCGTAAATAACCAACGCTCCCCAGCCACAGCCTATATCAAGCAATTGTTCACCTGGTTTCAATATTAATTTGCGGCATATATGTTCAAGCTTAGCCTGTTGCGCCTGTTCCAGCGTGGCATCGGCTTTCTCAAAGTATGCGCATGAATAAATCATGGCACTATCTAGCCATAGTGCATAAAAATCGTTCGATACGTCATAATGAAATTGGACTGCATCACGATTTTCTATTTTGCTATGCGCTTTTATCGCACGACTGTAAGTGAGTGAGTCTCTGTAATTTTGGGCATCAATACGGGCAGGAAGTTTTAACGCACTGATGATTGCAACGAGCCTGTTGTATAAGGACAGTTTGATAATGTGCAAATGGTCTTTTAAGCTAACGGCAGCAAAAAAGTCACCTTCAATATCAATGTCACCTCGAAAGTATGCATTGGCCAAGCGAAGGGGATCCCGACCAAACACGATACTGCTCAGAATGTTCGGGTTACGCCAGATCAAAATGAATGATTGACTCAAGTCTTGAGTAATACCTTTACCCAGCTTTAGGCTAATCCCATTCCATAACCGCATCGTCAGCTTGCCATCAAAGTTTCTAAACAAGCACTTCAACAATTTCACGGTATCTTCAATTCCCGCATTAGGAATTAACCGCTGCCCTCTACCCTCTGCGGCGAGATCTTGATTATTTTGATTAATTAAACCATTCATATAAATTAAATGTGGCGTGTTTAAAATATCAATTTAAATTTCTTAATTACCCCAATTACAACTTTTATGACTATAAGCATCCAAGATTAAGTATCTAAGATTAAGTATCTAAGATAAATGAATACTTTACTGTGTGCTATCGAACATAAGATAACAACTTTTTGCATCACTTCAAAATGCAGAAACCAAGCACTAAGTCTTATAAGTTAGTTTGTTGACTCTTTTTGAACTCATCCTGCTCAAGCGCTAATAAATCTTTCAGGTCTTGACGTCCTTTTTCGGCCATACTGCGCACGGCATTCATATCGTGCCTGATAGCCCTCGTTGCTTCAAGCTGCTCCAAGTCATGCTGTTCAAAATGCTTGATAATCTTTGTAGCAGCGCTAGGTGATTCACCGATAGCCAATAAAGCTTGCTTAGCCGCCACAAGCGATGAGTAAAATGTTTCCCGTATTGGGTCTAGGCCAATATCGAGAAAATCAAAGGCATCGGTCCGGCTGCGTGCCCTCGTCACAACAGCAAGATTGGGCCAGCGCTGTTTCACTAATTTGCCAATATCTAATGCTGCTACCGGGTCATTAACGGAAATGACTAGTAATTTAGCGGTTGCGATGCCAGCTTCTTCTAACAAATCCAATCTGGACGCGTCGCCATAATAGCAACGCCAGCCAAACTTTCGCATCAAGTCGACTTGATTAGGGTCATTGTCTATCAGCGTTGCGTTGATTCCCTTGGCCAGTAACACCCGACCAACAATCTGCCCAAAACGACCAAACCCGGCAATGATGACCGCATGGTTTTCCTCAATCGCATCTTTTGGCCGCTCCCCGCACTGCAGGGTCAAAAAGCGATCGTAAAGTAACAATAAGATGGGCGTAATCAGCATCGACACTGCAACAATCGCGTTGAGGATATTGTAGGTTTCGCGGGGGATCGTGTTTTGGGTTAAAGCCACGCCAAAGATGACAAAAGCAAATTCACCTATTTGCGATAAGGCCACGCCAAATAGTAAGTTATCTCGTAGAGAGTAATTAAATAATCGCCCTAGCCCCATTAAAATAGCCATTTTGGTCATCACGATTAATAAAGCGAGACCAAAAATCATCAATGGTGAGTTTGCTAATAACGATAAATCTACTGACATGCCTACGGCAATAAAGAAAAGACCTAGCAGCAAACCTTTGACGGGTTCAATATCTAATCTAAGCTCATAGCGATATTCCGAGTCAGCCAAAAGAACACCAGCGAGAAACGTACCGAGTGCCATGGATAGACCCACAGACTGCATGGCGAGCGAAACGCCAATCACCAATAGCAGCGAAAATGCGACGAAGATTTCTCGAACGCCAGTTTGAGCGACGATGCGCATAATAGGGCGCAACAAGATGCGGCTAGCAAAGATAAGCAAGACGATCACGCTGATGGCTTTTAACACTGCCCATACATCAAAACTAGATTCAGCACTATTTGGCGCAATCAGCGCTAACAACATGAACAGTGGAATGACCGATAAGTCTTGAAAAAGCAGGGTTGCAAATGATGCTTGGCCACCAGGGGTGCTTAACAGTTTTTTTTCTGAGAGGGATGTCAATCCAATGGCCGTGGACGACATCGCAACGCCCATGCCAATGACGATAGCTATTGGCCAACTAAAATTCATTAAGTGCGCTGCAAATGTCATAAGCCCAATAGTGCTAATCACTTGTAATCCGCCTAGCCCAAATAAGGTTTTGCGTAGCTCCCAAACTTTCTGGGATTCAAGCTCTAGCCCGACAAGAAAAAGCATCAGCACGACACCAAATTCAGCAAAATGCAGCACGTGTTCAGGGTCGGGAATCAACTTTAGGGCATATGGGCCAATGAGTATCCCGGCAAGCAAGTAGCCGAGTACTGAGCCTAGTCCCAGTCTTTTAAACAGGGGTACTAAAAATATGGCGGATGATAAATAGATTGCAGCTTGAACAAGAAAATCGGATGAACCCATATATGCCTTAGTTACGGTTTTATTAAGTTGTTTTATTAATTTGATACTTGATTATAAATACTTGGCATCATGAATAGCTCACTCGCTGGTAAATATGCCTTGGTCAGCACCAGCAAATAGTTTGATTAAATCAGTCATTTTGAGGGATAGAGCAAACCCCAATACGCCACTACCAATCACTACAGTTTCATAATCATGCACACTATTATCGACCAAGACTTTAATGTGCTTGGGCAAAGCGATAGGTGGCACGGCACCGACAACATAGCCCGTAGCTTCTGCTACTTCATCAAACTCTGCCATGCGGCACTTACGCTCATCTAAATGGCCGCGTAATACGCCCCAATCGGCACGGCCACCACCTGCCACCGCTAGTAAAACAAACTGACCTGAGCCTGTTTTAAACAGCACACTCCGTACGACAGATTGCGGATTTACACCTTGCTTTAATAGGAGCTCCTCCAGATTCCGAACAGGCTTTTTATCCTCAGTGAGCGGAATTTCTATCACATCATAAGCAATGCTTTCATGTTGTAATAATTCAGTCACAGGTGAAGTAATAGGTATAGGCATCATTATTGGTGTGGTTAGGTTAATTCTTAAGTTATTCAACTGTATATTGCGGTTTTTTTGTCATATTTTGGTTGTTAAGATTAAATTTTGTTGCTCAACAATAGAATGTCATCGCTTTAAATGGGCTTAGGACTATAATTCTATTCATATGTTGACAGTCAGCGATCGCATAAAACTGAACTTTAAATGGCACGGCGCAGCTTTCATTACAGCTGTTTTAGTGTTTATTCTATTTCATTTTTTAATCGAATTACAGAATCAGAAATATAAAGCTGAAGAAGCGTTAAGGTCGTCTATATACGGTAATCTTTTGTGGACTGAAGTTGACCGAGAGTTAAATTCCCTGTTATTTATTTCAAATGGCCTTGCAAGCTATATCTCCGCCTATCAAGATGAGCTGAAGCCAGAAAAGATCAATTTCATTCTTAAAGATTTGTGGCTGCGTTCTAAACATGTGCGTAATCTAGGAGTTGCCGTCGGTTATCAATTAACCTACGTTTATCCTGAAGCTGGTAATAAAAAAATCATCGGTGTGGATTTCCGAAATATCCCCAAGCAATGGCCAAAAGTTAAACAAGCGATTGATACCCGACAGGGCGTCTTAGACGGCCCAATACAATTGATTCAAGGTGGGCAAGGCATTGTGTATCGCTACCCTGTCTTCATTGATGGCGAGTATTGGGGCATCATATCTACCGTGATCGATACCGATCGCTTCCTAAAGGCGGCATTTAAAAATGCACCTAACCAGCATAAATTTGCGATTCGCACCGCAGACACTAAAAATGTATTTTATGGCGACCCCAAACTGTTCTCAGACAAAGATACTTTCAAGCAAACTAGCTTGGTTCCTAATGGAAAGTGGGAGTGGGCAATCAAGAACCATACATCTCACTTTGCAGATCAAATCTTAATCTATCAAATAATTAGCGTTTTTATTAGTTTAGTTTCTGGGTTCTTGGCATATTACTCACTGAAAGATCGTTACCGCCTTTCAGAAGATGCCATGCTAGATAGCCTGACTAACTTGCCAAACCGAAGGTTATTGAACGACCGGATGGAAATTGCATTTCATACTGCGAAGCGTTTTCAAAAAATGATGGCGATTATGGCCGTTGATTTAGATTACTTTAAAACAATCAACGATACCTATGGCCATGATTTTGGCGATGAGGTGTTAAGGACAGTCGCTTTATTTATTAAATCTAACTTAAGGGAAACTGACACGGTTAGCCGAGTAGGTGGCGATGAGTTTGTCGTAGTTTTAAGAGAGGTTAACTCGATACAGAATATCGTCGCTATCGCTGATAAACTAAAATCGCACTTTTCCCAACCAATCGTCATATTGGAAAAAGCGATACCCGTGCATCTCAGTATAGGTATTTCTATTTATAATCCTGATAGGCACATTACTTTAAAGCAATTGACTAAAGAAGCCGATATCGCTTTGTACCAATCCAAAGCGAATGGTAGAAATACCTATAGTATTTTTGAAGCATACTAAATCATTGAACTTAGATACTTAATTGGGATAGTTTGATTAGATTTTTTGAGCTATTTTTTTGAGTGTAGTTTTGCGTTTAGCTGGTCAATCACTTCTGCCCAATCAGCATCTTTAAGAATTTCTTCTCGTAAGAAGGATGCTTGTGCTGCTGTCCAGAATGGCGCATCAGAAAGCAAAATATTGGTGGCTAGCGGACTATGCGTGTTAATAAAATTTTCAATCGCCGCTTGGTCAGAAGGTAGGCCAAGTTGGGCAAAAAGATTATTAAGGCTGTGATTTGAAGATTCCATGATTTACCTCATCTGCATTCATTATTTTTTGACTTGAATCAGGGATATAATAGTTCAATGTTAAGTTAATAAATACCAGTATTTATTAAAGCAATTCAAAGTCATGTATCGTATGCCAACCTAGTCCTGGAGGTCGCCGTCATGAATACATTATCTTCTGTTAAAGGTATCTTATTCGATTTAGACGGTGTGCTGTATATCGGATCGCAGGCTATTGAAGGCGCTATCGAAGCTGTGCGCAAAATCCAGGCTAGCCACATACAATGCCGGTTTGTCACCAACACCAGCACCTTGTCATTAACATCGCTGCAGCAGAAAATTAATGCATTAGGTTTTTCCATCCCAGCTGATCAAATCATCAGCGCACCTCAAGCCACCTACCTGTATTTAAAGCGCCAGCAGAACCCTGTTTGCCGTTTATTGCTGGCGAAGGATGTAAAGCAGAACTTTGAAGAGTTTGACCAGGTTGGCCAACGGGTGGATTACATCGTGATAGGGGATATTGGTGATACATGGTCTTATCCTCTGCTAAACCAGGCCTTCAATGACTTAATGCACGGTGCAAAGCTTATCGCTATCCATAAGAACCGCTTCTGGCAAACTGAACACGGATTGCAAATGGATATAGGCGGCTTTGTTGAGGCCTTGGAATACGCGAGTGGTGTCAAGGCAATGATTATCGGCAAACCTTCCCCAGACTTCTTCCAGATTGCATTAGATGACATGGGGCTAAAACCAGCAGAGGCGGCAATCATCGGTGATGATATTGATGCGGATGTTGGGGGTGGACAGCAAGTTGGTTTAAAAGGGATTATGGTAAAAACAGGTAAATACCGGCAGAGTTATGCTGAGGCATCTGCCATAAAACCCCAATTAACTATCGACTCAATCGCAGATTTGCCCAGGATGCTAGGGGTTGATTGAGTGTTTTGCTTTGAACTCTTCTGTAAATCTTTTGCTAATCATTTGATAGCCCTTTTAAGCATTGTTATGATGCTTAAAAAAATGACTATTGCAGCTTGCTTGATTCGCTATTACTTAATATCTCCACCAAATAATCGAAGACTACCCTGACGCGCTCTGCTACCGGTCCACGTTGTGGGCGATAAACGTACACGCCCCACGGAGCAGGTGCTTGCTCTGTCAACACAGGTACCAATGTGCCGTTACGAATATACTTCTCACATAAAAAGTCACCCAGCTGCCCATAGCCGATTCCGGCAAGTACTGCGGCTAACTCAGCTGCCGGGTCATCAGTTACAAATGCTGGCGGAATTGAAAAGCCATCTGGCGCATTTGCAAAAGTCCAAGGCCAGGCTCTGCCAGTATTAAGATCAATTAAACCTGTATATGGCATTTTGAATAGATCATCCACACTGTTGGGCACGCCTGTTTTTGTAATAAGTTCTGGTGTTCCTACAATATGAAACTTCATTTCGTTGACGCGTCTTGCAACATTTCTGTTATTACTAAAAAAGCCGACGCGCACGCCAATATCCATCTGGTCTGCTACCACGTTATCTATCAGGTTTGAGAATCTTAAATCAAGCTGAATGCCTGGATGATTGATTAAAAAATCGTTAAGTGCCGGCAGTAAATATTGCTGGCCTAATGAATTAGGCATGGTGATTTTAACTAAACCTTCCAAGCGCTGAGAACTGGCGCTCTTACTGGGTTTGAATAGTGCATCAATCTGGCCTATCACGCCTGCACTTTTTTGCGCCATTTGTTTGCCAAATTCGGTGATGGTGGTATTGCGCGTGCTTCTATAAAAAAGCGGCTCGCCTAAAATCTCTTCGAGCTCTTTGATGGCGCGCGTGACAGACTGCGGAGAAGTGCCTAGTCTTATGGAGGCTTCTTTAAAGTTAGAGGACTCTGCGACGACCTTAAAGATACGCAGCATTTCTATTTGATTTTGCATGGTAGGATTAGTCCATAATTTGGAATTATCAATTCCAAATTATTCCACACAATGATAATTAACACTATGCGATAGTATGGTTTTTGAATTTACTGTACTTGGTTTTTAAGAAATCAAGTAATCATAAGCTTTAAAGCAATTATTAATCAAAATCTAGCAAATAGCAGAAGGAGCCGTCATCATGATTACGTTGAATATTAATGGCAAAGAACAGCAGCTTGACGCAACCGGTGACATGCCGATTCTGTGGGCATTGAGGGATGTAGCGCATCTTACCGGTACAAAATTTGGCTGTGGTATGGCGCAGTGTGGTGCTTGTACCGTACTTCTTGATGGGCAGGCGATACGCTCGTGCATAACACCCATTTCTGCGGCTGAGGGTAAAAAAATTACCACGATTGAAGACGCTCAAAATGACAAAGTAGGCCAAGCTGTACAAGCAGCTTGGAGCGAAATTGATGTAGTGCAATGTGGTTACTGCCAATCTGGCCAAATTATGTCTGCCATGGCTTTACTGGCTAACAATAAAAAACCAACGGATGCCGATATTGATGCAGCCATGAGCGGCAATATATGCCGTTGTGGTACTTACCCGCGTATCCGCGCTGCAATCCATGCTGCTGCAACTAAATTAGCTTAAGGAGCAGACCATGAACGCACCCTTAAAAAATAGCCCGTTGAATATTTCAAGACGTACTTTTATCAAAGCGTCTGCCCTTGTCGCAGGTGGTCTTATTATTGGTTTTACTATTCCACACGCTAAACGCTTTTTAATGCCTGGCGCCACCCCAACAGATGCAGCCAAAGACGCATCAAAGTTACCTACGCCAAATGCATTTTTGCGTATTGGTACTGACAACACCATTACCGTTATGCTTGCGCATAGCGAGATGGGGCAAAGTATTTGGACTACATTGCCCATGTTGATTGCTGAAGAGCTGGACGCAGATTGGAGCAACATTAAAGTTGAGCATGCTTCTGCAGCGCCCGAATATGCGCATACTGCTTACGGTCTTCAAATCACGGGCGGCTCTTCTACTACTTGGTCTGAGTTCGACCGTTACCGCCAAGCTGGCGCATTGACACGTGCGCTGTTAATCAATGCCGCGGCTGAGAAATTAGGTGCTTTTGCTGATAGCCTTAAAACTGAAAATGGCTTTGTACTCAGCGGCGATAAAAAAATTAGATATGGTGAGTTGGCAGAAGCTGCGGCTAAGTTAGAAACGCCAAAATCCGTCACTTTAAAAAACCCTAATGACTGGAAAATCATTGGCAAGGCGACCAAGCGTTTGGATGGCCCTGAAAAAATAAATGGCACGGCAGTATTTGGCCAGGATATTCAATTTGAAGGCTTGATGACGGCGATGGTTGCGCGTTCCCCCGTGTTTGGTGGAAAAGTGAAAACGTTTGATGCCAGTGCTACGAAGAAAATCAAAGGCGTAAAAAATGTGTTGCAGGTGCCGACAGGGGTGGCAGTAATTGCAGATAATTATTGGGCGGCGAAAACAGGCCGTGAGGCGTTAAAAGTAGATTGGGATTTGGGCGAAAATGCCAGCCTTGATTCAAAAGCACTATTTGCAGAATATAAAAAATTAGCCGCAACAACGGGCTTAATCGCAGCAAAAGCCGGTGACAACAAAGCCGCCATGGCTAAAGCCGAAAAATTCATTGATACCGAATATGCATTACCCTATTTGGCGCACTCGCCTATGGAGCCACTGAATTGCTCAGTGAAAATTGAAAAAGATGGCTGTGAGATTTGGACTGGTACGCAAATGCAGGGTACGGATCAAGCAGCTGCGGCAAAAATACTTGGCTTAAAACCAGAGCAGGTCAAAATCCATACTGTATTTTTGGGTGGCGGTTTTGGCCGTCGGGCCAATCCTGCGGCTGATTTTGTATCAGAAGCGGTACAAGTGGCCAAAGCGGCAGGTGTACCTGTGAAAACCGTGTGGAGCCGCGAAGATGATGTGAAGGGTGGCTATTACCGTCCTATGTATGTACACAAAGCCAAAATCGCTTTGGATGCAAATGGCATGCCGTCTGCTTGGGAGCATGTGGCGGTTGGTCAGTCTATTATGGCAGGTACGCCGTTTGAAGCATTTCAAATTAAAGATGGCATTGATGCCACCTCAGTAGAAGGCACTGCAGATTCACCTTATTTAAAAAATATCCCCAACTATCAAGTCAGTTTGCACACGGACAAAACTAAAGTACCTGTACTTTGGTGGCGTTCGGTCGGGCACAGTCACACGGCATTTGTAATGGAAAGTTTGATTGATGAGCTTGCTAATTTGGCTAAAAAAGACCCGTTGGAATATCGCCGCGCGCTGTTAAAAGACCATCCACGGCATTTGGCAGCGCTAAATTTAGCTGCTGAAAAAGCGGACTGGAATAAGCCACTAGCTAAAGGTGTGTTCCGTGGAATTGCCGTGCACGAGTCTTTCGGTAGTTTTGTGGCACAGATTGCAGAAGTTTCAGTAGACAAAGGTGAAGTCAAAGTGCATCGCATCATTTCTGCCATTGATTGCGGCCTAGCGGTGAACCCTGATTCACTGAAGGCACAAATGGAATCATCGGTTTCATTTGGTTTAGGTGCTGCCATGCAAAGCGAGATTACCTTTAAAGAGGGCATGGTGGAGCAATCTAACTTCCATGATTACCAAGTGATGCGCATGGCAAATATGCCTAAAGTAGAAGTATATATTGTGCAAAGCACTGAAAAAATGGGCGGCGTCGGCGAACCGGGATTGCCACCTGTGGCACCTGCCGTGACCAATGCGATTTTCGCAGCAACAGGTAAACGCATTCGCACGTTGCCAATAGGCAATCAACTCGCTTGAGATTAGCGTATGAAATCTGCTGATTTAGAAGTGTTAACCCGTGCGCTGGAATGGCTGGAGAGTGGCTATCAAGCGCATTTGTTCACCGTGGTGCAAACTTGGGGTTCAGCACCGCGCTTGCCAGGTGCAATATTGGTGGTGCGCGATGATGGGCATTTGATTGGCTCAGTTTCAGGCGGCTGTATTGAAGATGACCTGGCTGATAAAGCACGCAATCAAGCACTACCCAAAGTGCCTACTGTGATGGAGTACGGCATTAGCCGAGATGAGGCGCAGCGCTTCCGCATTCCTTGTGGTGGTCGCTTGCAGATATTTGTTGAGCCACTGAACATTGTAGAGCAATTACAACTGTTGCTTGATAGTTTGCAAGATAGAAAACTCATCAAACGCTCGGTGAATTTGAAAACGGGGCAAATCAAGTTAATGCAGGTGCTGCCTGAAGGGTTGCCAAAAATCGAAGGCGATTGGTTTCACACCTACTTTGGGCCGCAGTGGCGATTGCTCATTATCGGCGCGAATCAACTCGGCTCAATGCTGGCAAGCATGGCACAAGTGCTGGATTTTGATGTGCTGATTTGTGAGCCACGCCAGGAGATTCGCGATGAATGGCATGTAGAAGGCGTCACCTGGGTTGAAGGCATGCCCGACGACGTGGTGTTGGAAATCAACGCAGATGCACATACCGCAATTGTTGCCGTGACACATGACCCCAAACTGGATGATATGGCTTTGCTGGAGGCACTTAAATCGGACGCGTTTTATGTTGGTGCTTTAGGCTCACACAAAAATCAAGAAAAGCGGCGTGAACGTCTGCGCATGTTTGATTTGAATGAGCTGGAAATCTCTACCCTGCGCGGGCCAGTGGGCTTGCAAATCGGCAGCCGTACACCAGCTGAAATTGCCATCGCTATCCTTGCTGAGCTAATTCAGGTAAGAGCGCAACAACTGAAAATGGGCGCTGGCTTTATCAGTAATATGACGGATATTCGCTGCCAAGCTTAGTTTTTAAAATCGCTATCTGTTAAATCCGCTGGCGTATCAATATCTGCCAAAATTCCAGCATCATCCGTTGGCAAGAGGTGAATCTCATGGGGATAGCGCTTGATAATAGAACGCGCACCTTCATCGCCTTGCAGATTTTCTAACGCATTGCGGAATTTTGCGGAAAAACCTACAGGATGTCCGCGTTGATTTTGATGCGTAGGAATCACAATTGAAGCGCCACCCGCAATTTTATCCGCTACTACGCGTATGGTTTTTGGTCGAATGTAAGGCATATCCGCCAGCCCAATCACAAACCCATCCTTCGCTGCTTCAAAACTTGAGGAATAGCGGATGGCAGCAGTCAAGCTATCGGCCATTTCATGCTCATTATCATTGCAAAAAATCACTTTCAAACCAGCATTAACCAGCAATGATGCCAGCGCTTTATTTTCTGGCCTAAGCACTGCAATGCACTCTGGAATCGCTTGAATCAAATGCTCTGCAGACGCCAATGCTATCGGCCGGCCGTCTGCTAAAAGTTGTAAAAGTTTATCGGTTGACCCAAACCTGCGAGAAAAGCCAGCCGCCAATAGAATGCCTACCATGAGTTAAACTAGATTAATAAGCGCTAGTTTAATGGTAAAACATTGCGCTGCAATAGTTGGTTTTTTGTGGTCATCGGGTACTCCATAATTCTAGGTACTTATCTGATTTATTTAAAAGATTGTTGTTCATCTCTTCATAATTCAGTAATTTGGCAGAGAAATCTTCGTTTGAAAACGCTGTGACGCCCAACCCAAGTTTACCCCCTTCAACCTTAAAACCAATAAAATCTAATATGCTAGGTAACATATCAAAAGGAAGTATCACATCTCGGTTTCTTGAGGTGGGCTTAGCTGAGATAAATTTATTAAAAATGAGGCGCTCTTTGACTTGATGTAATTTACCATAGACTGGGTTTTCCATGGCTAAGTGATCGCCAATAATGACAACGTTGGTGTCTTTCAAGTAGTTATTTTTTTTCATAAACTTCACGAATGCAGAAACCTGTTCAGAGGTGCACTCGACGACAGACTCAAACGATTTTGCCCCTTTTGCTTTGCAGTATTTAGAAAAGTGTCCATCCGGACCATGCGTATCAATGGTGGTGATGGTCAGGTTAAAAGGTTGGTTGGACGTATGTAATTCAACCAGTTTTTCTTTGGCGAGTTTGAATAAATCATCGTCATACAGCCCCCAGTAATTAAGCGCTGGATTTTGTAATTGACTGACTAGCTCATCTCTACCAAGCACCTCGTCATAGTGATGATTTTTAAAGAACATGCCTTTGCCCGCAAACGCCAAGGCATCACCGCCCATATAGACATTGCGATAGCCGGCTTGATGCAGGATGTCACCGAGGCAAATCGCATTCGGTAAGAAACTTTTGATGACTTGGCCTTGGTCGTTGCCGTCGTACATGGTGATGCTTTTAAGGGGTAATCCACATTGGGTCGCGGTGATGCCAGCGATGGTCCACCAACTTCCCGGGGCAGATCTGTAAGACGGGAAGCTAGTGCCAGGCAGCTTGTCTAAGCTGGCAAGTAGATTTTTGCCAAATATTTCCTTGTGCTTATAGGTGTTGTCTAGGCTTTCGACATAGATGAGTACAAGATTCTTAGGTTGAGCAGGCGGAAGTATGTTGACTGATGCTGGATTTAAATAATGCTCTGCAAAATAATCTTTGCCAAGTAGCTGATAGACAAACACGCTGACTGAAAACTGGAAGCAAAAAAATACGCACGCACCTAGCATGGCATAGAAAGGCGCACGGTGCCCAATAAACCAATAGAACACTTTTAGTACATGGATATTGCCGTGACGTGCTGGTTTTGTAATCCAATGGCTAGAGTCATACACCAAAAACAGGGCGATAGAATATTCGATGATGATCAGTAGAAAAGCGCTGATTAAAGGGGTGACTATGCACCAAATAACGAAGCTTTCAATAATGATAGCGTCAGTATCTAATAGGCCCTCGGTGCCAAATTGCGCGTGATACAGCAATTGCTCAAGTGAAGGCTCACCAAATTTACTCGGTACCCATATCGCTAGTGCCAATATAAAAAACGCTAATAGGTAGGTAGAGAACCTGATGAAGCTTCTCAGCCAGTGGCGGTAAGTATTACTGTGTTGCATGGGGTAGGAAAGGATTTCGGTTAAACATCTTTTTTATTCTCTTTTAAGTAGATTAACTGGCAGGCTAGCGCACTTAAATAAGGTAAGGATTGCAGGCTTAGTAACGCAACCCAAATTTGCGCATCCGCATTGTTAAAGCCACGTGTGACCAACATGGCGATAGCAGACGCGAATAGTGCCATTAGCAGTAACACCTCTTCTCTAATCGGCTGAATCCATTCAAATGCACTGTCTTTTTGGGCCACTTTGCCCTTGGCTGTGACTCTAAACACACCATCTTTTTTAATTAGGCCGCTGATGATGCCTTTGGCGATGGCATGTGATAGGCCAAGGCTGGCGACAGAGGCGCCTAAAATATCTACCCACTTGCACTGCATAGTTTTTCTGTAAAGAATAGGGCCCATGGCTGCTTTAATGAGTAAGAAGCAAATGATGGTAATAATCATCAGCGATACTGGCAAGCTAAACGCATGTGGAAATAACAGCATCGCTACAGTCCAGCCTATTGAGCCTAATGTAAATGCTAATTGCAGCGCATCACCAAGCCAGCCAAACCAGCCAGTGATGAAATGATACCGTTGCCCAAAATTAAGCGTTGAGTTACCTAGTAGCTTTGGCAGGTGATGTTTTAGGATTTGCATGGCCCCAAATGCCCACCTGAAACGCTGTGACTTGAGCGCGCTGAAATTGCCAGGGGTCAGACCCCTGCCAAAAGTATCATCAACATATCTCAGTTCGTAACCGTCTTCCAATAACCTTAAACCCAGTTCGGTATCCTCACAAATACACCATTCTGACCATGCCCCACTTTTGATTAGCGCTTGATGTCTAACCAGTGTCATGGTGCCGTGTTGAATAAGCGCGTTGCGTTCATGGCGATGATGCATGCCTATCTTAAAAAAACCTTCGAATTCCCAATTGCTCATACGGCGGAAGAAATTATGCTGCCACTCCCGGTGCGCTTGCGGCGCTTGCACAACCGCAACATTCGGTTCTACGAAATGCGGAATTAAGTCCGTTAGCCAATCCGAGGTCACTTCATAATCGGCATCGACAATACCAATCACTTCTGCGCTCGGGTTAGTTTTTGATAAGGCAAAATTAAGCGCGCCAGCTTTAAATCCTGGCCATTTGGGCAAGTGGAAAAATTTAAAATGACTTGGTAAGCTTGCCATATAGGCTTCAACTGGTTTCCATTTATCTTCATCAGTGGTGTTGTTATCCACCACAATGACTTCATAATTGGTGTAGCTAAGTTTGGCTAAGCTCTTAATGGTGGCGATCACCATTTCTGGGGGCTCGTTGTAGCAGGCTAAATGAATTGAAACAAGCGGTTCTTTTTCCGCTGGTAATGCAGCCAATCTTGAAAAGTTGCGACGCCATTTGCCCTTAAACATGACTTCACTAAATTCAACGCCATAAATCATCAGCACGGCAGATGTCAGCATCATGCCCATCAACAGAGCAATTAGGAACGAAAAATCGGTAATCGAATAGTAGTAATCCTTAGGCAAGTTCCACGCGACTACCAGTGTGGTAACAGAAACCTGAATCAAAATGGCAAGAGACAGTCTGCCACCCAGACGCCAATGACTGAATCTGTAAGCAATGATAAGAATAGGAATAAAAGCGATGAGGCTTGACCATATTGCTTTGATTAGCCAGCGCTCATCTTCTGGCACCGCACCTTGCAATGAATACTTTTGCACGCGGTCAGCATCGAACATGCCCCAATAAGGACCGCCCCAGCCTTCAATTTCGGTTTTCCAAGGCTGGTCAAATGCTTCAATTAAATAGTAATCAAAATCTTGCTGGGTGCTGAGTGCTAGAAACTCCCTTACAAATTTTGCTTGATTGACTTGAGAAGCTACCGCACCCTCAATGGTAGGGCCGTTGCTAGGCCAGCCAATTTCACTAATAACAATTTTTTTTCTAGGGTAGGCAGTCAAAAGTTCTTGGTATCTTTGTTTGGCATAATTCATCGCTTGTTCAATGGGAATGCCTTCGTGATACGGTAATAGGTGAACGGCAATAAAACTGACATGTTTGACTAGCTCAGGATTTTTAATCCACACGTGCCAAGGTTCTGCTGTGGAAATAGGCAGGTCAGTTTCTGCTCTCATTTCGTCTAGGTAATCAATTAATTGCTCTACGGTCAAGTCAGTGCGTAGCAAGACTTCGTTGCCGACAATTGCCCGCTCAATATTAGGATACGTTTTGATCTGTTCCTTTAAAGCAACAATTTGTCTTCGATTAGCATTGAAGTCGCCGTCTAACCACGCACCAGCGGTGACTTTCATGTTGTATCGCTCTGCTAGCGCCATCACCTCAGTGTTTTGCAGAGAATCATAAATCCTGATTTTATTAGTCAGTGGCTTTAAAAGTTTGAGATCATTGGCTAATTCAGCCGTGCTGGGGAAAATTCTTTGTAAGGGGCTTTGGTCTTTTTGAAAGCCAGCATAGGCAAAACCTTTGACGACCTTGGGCGCCTCAATTAACAAATAAGCTTGGTTAAATAAGCTCCACAGCAAAAAATGCGCGACGGCAAAGACTGTAGCGAATATCAACGCGATGCTAAGGTTTTTTAAGCGAGGCGTCATGAGTGGATGTATTCTAATGAGGGTTGTAAAGCGTTGCTACTGAATGGCTATGTTTTAAGGATGACTAAAACTTAAGTTACTATTAAAATTCAGTCGGTTATATAATTATAGCTTCTCGTACTTTTTTACGATAGCTACATTTCACATCATTTTATTACGATAGATATCATTCACTTTATGTTAAAAAAATTACTTCTCGCTGTTTTAATCTTGTCAACTTCGTTAGCTCACGCAAACAATGCAAGTAATGATAGAAACTTTAGTGGTGTATATGCTTGTAAAGGCAACAACACCAAAGTAGGCGACTATGTATTCACGTTAACCTTAAAATTAAATAAGCCCAACAGTCGGGATGAAGTTAATGTATATGACGTCACCGGTCAGACCGAAAATGCAACCAATTATTTCGGGAAAGCGTTGGCTATCGCCAATAAAATGTCATTGGCTTTCAGGATTTCTGATTACAAAGAAAATATTTTTGGCGTGGGCATGGCGGTATTTAAGCTTAATCAAGAAAAATCGTGGACTTTTACAACGCAGTATTACGAACCAGATCAAAATGACGGTATCTCAGGTACCGAAGTCTGTGCTCTGCAAAATCCAGTCATTCCTAAGAAATCACCAGATGAGCCTAACCAAACCTAGGCTGTGTCAGCAGCAATCTCGGACTCTAGTTGAGAGCTGACATATTCAGTTTACTCACCGCCTAATTTCTGAATGCCGGTCACACCTGCAGTGAGCGTGAAACGCATGGCTTCTTCCATGCTCATTTTAAGCGGTTTTGTCGCTTTACGTGGAACAAGCACAGCAAACCCCCCAATACCGTAACTCATCGGAATATAAACCAATAAACTATCTTTTTGATTTAATCCTGCAGGCATCTTGGACATGTCGGCCTGGGTAACAAGCCCAACCAATTGCATATCTCCAATAGTCACTGCTACCACCTGCTCAAAGTCTTTCTTTTTCTCTGCTGAGAAATAATCAAGTAAATCTCGAATCGATAGATATACTGATTTAATGACTGGAAGTCGCTTCATCAGCCGCTCCACAGAAGCGAGTATTTGACGTGCAATAATGGTTTGCATTATTAGCCCGACTAAGAAAGCCACCACAAGTCCTGCAACCACCCCCATCCCTGGCCGGTAAAATTCCTCTGGTAGAACACTACGGATTACTCCGCCAAGTATGGTCTCAGTGGTCAAAACAAACCAGTAAAGTAAATACAGCGTGAGTATCACCGGCAATAGTGTGATTAAGCCAGTTAAGATATTTTTATTGATTAATTTCAACATGATTATTTCCTAATTTAAATTTGGTATTTTGGCTACAGACGAGTGAATTTCCTAATCGGGCTCTGCAGGTAATTCATTATCTTTTGTGTTTGCTGTTTGTTGCATGAATAAATAAAGGCGTTCAACTCTATCACGTGCCCAAGGTGTTTTCCGTAGAAATTTAAGGCTTGATTTAATACTTGGGTCATGGGAGAAACAGTTCACAGGTATGCGCTCAGCTAATCCATCCCACCCGTAATGGTGAAATAACGAAGTCACTACCACTTCTAGTGTAATGCCATGTAAGGGGTTATTGGGTTGTTCAGGTAAAGTCATGAGTATCTATATAGCTAATTTACGTATTGAAAAGTTTCTAGGAAAATAGGTGAATGCCGCTTAGTCTTGAGGTAACATGATTAGAGTCCTAGTCTAGATGCATAATCAAATTTAATATCAACCTAGATATTACCATTTATAAATTTACTTCTAATGTGCAATTACCAAACCTTGGTGAATACGCTACATGCATTTCAAATGCAGGCAAAACATCGCCAAATTACCATAGGCGAGCTTATCGATAGCCTGGATGAAGCGGCTTTTGCCTTCATTGCGATTATTCTGGTACTGCCTTTCCTGCAGCCGCTACCTCTGGGCCCGATATCAGTTGCAGGCGGCCTCACCTTTGCAGTGCTCGGGCTACAGTTGTTACGGGGGCATGAATCACCCGTATTGCCGAAACGTATACGTGAATTAGAACTACACGAAAAGACATTACAAATTATGATTAGTGTGGGTCTGAAAATAATTGATTTTTGTCGCAAAATTACACGCCCTCGAATGCAGTATTTAGTGAGTGGTAAAACAGGGCGGCAGGTAAGCGGATGGATTTTGCTAGCTGGAGGGTTGCTGATGGCGGTTCCGTTCCCAATTCCATTGCCATTCAATAATGCCATCCCAGGCTTGGCTATTTTGTTTTACTGTATTGGCGAGCTGGAAGATGACGGATTGATGGTATTTTTCTCTTTATTTTGGTTGGTAGTAACGGTGCTTTATTTCACAGCTTTTTTTGTGTCTATATGGATTTTTGGATACCAGGCAGTCAGCCACTTTATATAGTGGTTTTTAGTCATTACTATCTGGAAGGCTAGTGATTATTCTTAGTTTAGTGTTAAATTAGGGATATGAAAAAATCATATTACATTGACTATCCGCAAGAGCATGTAGAGGGGCAGGCTAATACCTATCGATGTGTTTATTGTAAGGTGGTGACGACTAAAATTAATGGTAGCTTACAAGGCCATTTGCCAACATGTGAGTATCGATTGAAGTTAGAGCGCGATGGCTTTGAAAAAAATGACGATTCAAATTCACCTGGTTATTCAACCGCTGACGACTTTGATTGATTCAAAATTCCTCAGGCATGCCTGTTTGTAGTCCGATTCTTACATCTATTTAACCGCATCTCTGATACGACTTGTTGTAGATTTAGATTATGTTTCTCCTTAGCAAGTAATTACTACTTGATAGATAAAAAGAATTAGTAACTTTTTATTTTGAGGAGAGTCATCATGCCCGCAGGTTCAAGTCCTAAACGAGAGCGTGAATATAAAAAATTGGTGAAAGAGTTCCGTCAATCACATCAATACCCTGGTAGAGAAGAGGAAGTTGCAGCGCGTATTGTGAATAAGCAACGCAAAGAACATGGTGAGACCAAAGATGACGATAATAAAAACACGCACTGAGTGGTCATTTCTGAGTAAGAAAAAGCCTGATCTATACTGAAGCGTAATTATTTCCAGCTAAGATTTACTCATAGGCTGAAATGTTAAGATATTATTGCTTATGCTGTATCTCGGCCTGAGTAAATGGTCAAACGACAGGCACACAAGGGATTCATAAGCAATGATGCGATATAATTCTTGGGTAGTAATTAGAGAATCTTACATTCATGCATCTCCACACAGCTTCATACCCAATTATTTTCCCCATGACACCGAATAGAAAGACATCTAACTAGTGAGTTTACCGACTATGGGCATAAAAACCGCACACATGCCTTTTTCTGATGTTAATCAACAATCACAACTTTGGAAAGATAGCCTGCTGGGCGCCATCTGCTTTGTTGAATGCCTACCCGATAGCAATACATTAGAAACGATAGGGGCTTCAATCGCCCAGTTGCAAGCACCTATTCTGGCTGGCGCTGAGGTGTCTGGCGAGATATGGTTAAGTCATCCTGCTTTGTTATTGGGAAAGCCGTTAAGCTATGGTTCCAAAGGCGCAATTCAATATCGGTTTGATAACGACTTACTATTTGGTGTTATTTCCGTACCTGAGCTTGGGTCATTACAACATGCCACAGAGTCTGCCTACCGTGAGATATTTGCGCTCATGCAAGCGCTTGATTATCCTTATATTTACCGATTCTGGAACTACATGGCAGATATCAATGGCGTAAGTAATGGCCTAGAGCGTTATCGCCAATTTAATGTAGGTCGCAAGGATGCATTTTTGGCTTCTAACGGCGAATTAGATAATCAGTTGCCAGCCGCCTGTGCATTGGGTCTGGCGGACGGCCCATTGACCGTTGCTTTTCTATTAGGGCGTCAACCAACAGTGGAAATCGAAAATCCTAGGCAAGTAAATGCGTATGAATACCCTGAAGAATATGGTCCACGCTCTCCCAGTTTTTCGCGTGCGACTTTATTGAATGCTAAGCAAAATGCGCTATTGTTCATATCAGGCACTGCGAGTATTGTTGGTCATCAAACACTGCATCCATTAGATGTAGTGGCACAAACCACGGAAACCCTGGTTAATTTGGAGGCGGTCATCGCCGAAGCCAACCGCATGCTCGGCAAACAGGAATTTGATTTGCACAACATTTATTTCAGGGTATATATTCGTCATGCGGCCGATTTAAACTTGGTGAGAAATGAAATCGAGCGCTACATAGGTGGTGCAATAAAAGCTGTTTATATACAGGCCGATATATGTCGCCAGGAGCTGTTGCTAGAAATTGAAGCAACTGCTGGCCGTAGGTTAGAACTTGCGAGCGACTGTTAAAAATGAACTCGATACAGTATCAATTGCTTGTCTTATATGATTACGGCGTGCTGTATCTCGGTTTGATTTGGCTGGGATTTTTGAGTTTATGCTGGACAATAGTGGCCACTATTTTGTATCCACTTTTGCCAGGGCGCTTTGCAACCCGCTTAGGCCGATACATCATCATGATTTCTTTTCGCGCTTATCTTGCCAGCTTAAGTATGTCGCGGCGCTGTCGCTTTGATTTAACCGAGCTGGATGTACTGCGAGATGACGCTCCGTTGATTATTGCGCCCAATCATCCCTGTTTGCTAGATGCGGTCATGATTATTTCGCGTTTACCGAATGTGGCTTGTGTAATGAAAGCCGAGCTGATGCACAATATCTTTTTAGGCGCGGGTGCGCGTTTGGCGCGCTATATCCCTAATGAACCCATACGCCAGATGGTGATGCAAGCCAGTGAAGATTTTAAAACGGGTAGTCATTTGCTGCTATTCCCTGAGGGGACTCGCACGGTAAATCCACCTATTAATGCGCTAAAAGGCAGCATTGCGTTAATCGCCATGCAGGCAAAAGTACCAGTGCAAACGATATTAATAGAAACAGATTCACCTTATTTAAGTAAAGGCTGGCCTTTGTTTCGCAAACCTAACATGCCTGTCAACTACAAAATAAGATTAGGCAAGCGTTTTGATCCGCCCCAAGATACGCATCTTTTTATAGCTGAGCTTGAAGACTATTTTTTGCAGGCACTAACGCCTTCAACGCGCGCATCCTCTAGTGAAAAACCTGATATTGCTACAAGTACTCAGCAATATGGGGGCTTCGCTGACACTAAATCACCTGGCACTAAATCACCTGGAACTGCGTTGTCATGATCACTGCTTCTTCAAGCCATATCGTCCTTATACCTAGTTATAATCCAGGTGAAAAAGTGTATGACACTGTCCGCTCGGCTCGCCAATATTGGAACCCAGTATGGGTGGTGATTGACGGCAGCACGGACGGTTCTGAAGTTACCCTGCAAAAAATGGCTAAAGTAGATGCTGGTTTACGGGTGATTCATTTGCCCAAAAATAAAGGTAAAGGTGCGGCGGTATTACAGGGCCTGCACTTAGCCGCCGCCGAAGGTTATACCCATGTGCTGACGATGGATTCTGATGGGCAGCATCCGCCAGACCTGATTCCCACTTTTATGGCTGAGTCAATCAAACAGCCAGACGCGATGATATTGGGCAAGCCGATATTTGATGCCAGCGCACCAAACATCAGGGTACAGGGACGTAAGCTTTCCAACTGGTGGGCAAATGTGGAAACCTTATGGGCAGGGATTGGTGACTCGCTGTTTGGATTTCGTGTTTATCCAATTGACCCGCTTAGAAAGGTAATGCGTTTTCAGCCTTGGATGCGCCATTTTGATTTTGATCCTGAAGCCGCAATAAGGTTAAGTTGGCGCGGGGTTAAGGTGGTTAATTTGCCTGCACCTGTACTTTATTTCAGTACAGATGAAGGTGGTGTTTCGCACTTTCGTTATTTGCGAGATAACATATTACTTACTTGGATGTATACGCGGCTGTTTATCGGTTTTGTGCTGCGTTTGCCGATACTTTTAATCAGGCGCTTTTTAAAGTAATCCTTTCTTAGCGATGATTAAACAGCTAGGCTCAATAATGTAGTCATACTCGTTGTTCATTTCATTTGTAGTCAAAATCTGACTACAAATTAGTCAAAGTGCTGATATCAGCAATTCGAAGTTTATTTTAAATTCATTTAATTGTTAGTAATGCGGCTTGGCACCTGCTAATCGCATTTATTAAAAATATAATTACTGATGGATTGTCATGAACGAGGAGATTATCATGCGCATTGTCCTTAAAAAATCAGCATTTACTGCTTTTGCAGGCTTGCTTATATTTTCAAGTAGTTTTTCATTTGCAGAGCAAAGTTTTGTAGATACTAAAACTGGCCAGCCCCTGAAAATTGATTCAGGCCTATTTAATACAGAACAGTCTAAGAAATTCCTCAGCACAGGTGAGAATCCATACAAGGGTAATGCAGAAGCCATCGCTAGTGGTAAAAAGCATTATCAAAGCTACTCTTGTGCCCAATGTCACGGTGCACAAGCCCAAGGTCAGACCGCTGGTGGCATAACAGGCCCCAGATATAACCATTCCAAAACTGCTACAGATAAGGGCATGTTCGAAATCATTTGGGCTGGTACCAATAATGGCATGAGCGGTAAAGGCAAGGGCGTGATGGATCCGAGTGATCGTAACAACGGCTTATCACCCGATGAAGTGTTAAGGATGATGGCGTGGATTAGAAGTCAGCCTGCTGGAAAATAAAGCCTTTCACTTTATTACGTGAAAGAAAAGCTCGCTATCATGCAGGGCACTCTTTTACATTTTAATCATATTGAATTTAAATCATGCCGCCGTTAATCGAGATGATTTGCCCTGTGATATAAGTCGCTTGATCTGAAACAAGAAAACTCACCAAGTCGGCTACTTCCGTTGGGTTGCCAGCACGTTTCATCGGTACGATATTGGCGATCGCTTTAGCATCGAATGCGCTTTCGCTCATGCTTGTATCAATAATACCTGGAGCGATGGCGTTCACGGTAATGCCTCTGCTTGCAACTTCTTGAGATAGCGATTTGGTTGCAGCATTTAATGCGCCTTTTGCCGCAGAATAGTTGGTCTGACCGCGATTACCAGTGATTGCAGCAACAGAAGACACATTCACGATACGCCCCCAGCGACTGCGTATCATGGGCATCATTAACGGTTGCGTCACATGAAAAAAGCCATGTACCGATACATCTATCACGCGATGCCATTGGTCTGGGCGCATGCCGGGAAACACTGCATCATCATGAATTCCGGCATTATTCACCAATATTTGGATAGATTCGTGTTCTACCAACGGAGCCAGCACCGCTATCACGGCGGCGCTGTCGGTTACGTCAAATTGCAAGGCTTCGGCACTAGCGCCTGCCGCACAAATTTCTGCCGCTAATTGCTGTGCGGTCGCAAAGCCTTGGTTGGCATGGATATAGACATGGTAGCCATCAACAGCAAGCCGGCGGCTAATGGCCGCACCAATACCACCACTACCACCTGTGACTAATGCTCTTTTCATACGTTACTTTCTTCTACATTCATAAGTTTGCAAGACTATCTGCATTTAATACCACAGCGGCACGTCCTTCTAGCAACACTTTATCGTTCGCACGCACCGTAAATTGATACAGCATATTGCTTTCATTCGCCATCATGCAATTGGCTGTTATCACCAAATCTGTATTTACATCGTCAAGTCGTGTCACAGCCATCGTCACGCTACGCACACTGACCAGATAACCCACTTTAGGTCTTGAGCTATTTGCAGGGGCCAATAAGGCACCATGCACTGCCATCGCTTGCGCTGCATACTCAATGCCGCAGGCAATGCCCAACTGGCTGTGGGCACGCAATGGGTTATCAAGTGCTCGATGACTGTCAGCGATACATTCAATTTTCTCTTGATCCCAAGCTTGTACGTTCTTTAATAAACACATGCTGCCTTGATGTGGAATATGACTTTCTATCCAAGCATGATTCAGGTCTTGATTCAACATGGGCTGACCTCTATCGCTATGCGTGTATTACCAAGGTAATCTAGCACGACACGACGTTTTTTCTGTTGCGCGATTGCTTGCAACAAAGGTAAACCGCGCGCAGCGGGAATCGCCATGCGTAAAGTTTCCAGCGCCGTATCGCTAAACATGTCAGCCTTATCATTGGTGATGCTGACTTTTATTTGGGTGATTGTTTTTTGGCTGGCTTGTGGCGCTAGCAGCAACGCTATACCACAGTTGTCGGGTATTGGTCGTTTGCTAAACATCGGTTCAGGATATGGCGTATCACTGGCCATCAAGATGCAGCGCGTATCTTCAACCACAACTTGTGTCAAAGCGTCCAGTAAACCGGCACCGAAGCTTGCATCAAATGCGCACAACACCGACGAAGTTGCCATAGTTTCGGTAGCGATGCTCCAATAGCCTGCGGCAGCATTGTGTACGGAATTATGAAAGCGCGTGGGTGAAATCTGCCTGTCATTTGACGCCAGCATTTCGCAAATAGAATGGCAGTTAATACCATCACCGTTGGAAAAGGTGAACACACTAGGTAAATTTTCTTGCTGTAAGCCTGCCGCAGCGATAGCTTCCAGCGAAGTTGCCAATGTCAATTTGACGATGTCACTGGCTCGCCTGCGCTCTGCCGCTGGTAATAACTCAGGCGTTGGAATGACTGTTTTTGATGATTGGTATGGTTGTGATCCAACCAGAATGGCACGACTGCTAGGCCAGTCATTAAATCCAGGGCCTAATAGACCAATGCCTTCAATATAGGCGGCCAATTCTATTCTTTGTTCTGTCGCCATTAAACAAGCCTTTCAGCTTGAGCCAGCCCAAAAATTAAACTGCAATTAGTGCCGCCAAAGCCAAATGAATTACTCATGGCACGATACAAAGTTTGGTCTCGATTTTTCAGTTGGTAATTCAAACCCAGCAATGGGTCAGTTTCATTCGTATTGAGTCCGCCAGGGATAAATCCGTGTTGTAAAGCAAGCGCACAAATCACGGCTTCCACTGCCCCCGCGGCGCCCAAGGTATGGCCAGTAGCACCCTTGCTAGAACTGCAAGGCGGCGTACCTTGACCAAACACCGCAATCACTGCCTTGGCTTCAGCCGCATCATTACTGGGTGTAGCGGTGCCATGCAGGTTGATGTAGTCAATATCAGTCGGTACTAACCCAGCGCTTTGCAGCGCCTGTTGCATCGCCATGCGCGCACCCAAGCCCTCTGGATGAGGGGATGACATATGATAGGCATCGCTGGATTCACCAGTGCCAAGTAATAAAACTGCATCTGCCTGCAAATTCGAATCTGGTCTTTCTAATAAAGCAAAAGCCGCAGCCTCACCAATCGAGATACCATCGCGCGCGATGTCATAGGGACGGCAGGCTTGTGTAGAAAGCAGCCCCAAAGAATTGAAACCGTATAAGGTCGTCAAACACAAGGTATCCACCCCCCCAACCACCGCAGCATCTATCAAGCCAGTTTCTATCATACGTCGTGCTGCACTAAACACCTTGGCACTGGATGAGCAAGCCGATGATACGACTACAGCAGGCCCAGTAAGCTTGAAGTACCGTCGTGTAAAATCTGCAACGGAGTAAGTATTTTGCGTCTTGCCATAAATAAAATCGGCAGGGAGCGCCCCAGTTTCAGGGTTGCGGTTGCGAAAAGCCAGCTCAGTTTCCAGGATGCCTGAAGTGCTGGTACCTATAAAGACGCCGACACGGTCGCGCCCATATTTTTCTGCGGCAGAGTTGACCGCATCACTGAAGCCATCTTGTTCTAATCCTAACTGCGCCAGGCGATTGTTACGACAATCATAATCGGTCATGTCTGGTGCCATTTTCACAGTATCGACACCCTCGACCTCGCCAATAAAAGTGGTTAAATCTACCGTTTCGAAGTCGCAAGGTTTGAGCGCTTTACGACCTTGTTGCAAGGCATCTAATGTCGGTCGCAAGCCACGTCCGATGCAGCTAGTAGCTGTAAAATGTGAAAGCAATAGCGGTTTCAAAGAGGGGCTCTAGACTTTCTGTGTAAGGGTAATAAATTTAGCAACATTAAGTTGAGTAGTATTAAGTATAACGGTACGCATGGCATTATTATAAGGGCTATTCATAAAGCAGCTTCCCGCAAAGTCACGAAGTGCAGGTTTTGCTGTTTGGCAGCATCCAGTAAAGCTGGCAACACTGCCAGTATGATGGGTATGTTCATTTTAGTCCGTGCTGCATTACCATCGTGTAACAATAAAATAGCCCCAGGGCGCAAGCCTGCTGACAATTTATTTATCACTTTGTCTGCGTCACCAATTTTAGTATCAAAGGCACGCACCGACCAACTTGCGAGCTGTAAACCTAGACTCCTCAATGCAGGTTCCAAAAATGGATTGCGTAAACCAGCGGGTGCACGAAAAAACTGAGGAGTCTCGCCAGTAATACCGGATATGATTTTCTGTGCTGCCTCGATTTCACAGATAAGTCTATTTGTCCCTAACAGCGAGAAATAATAGCGATGTTGTTGGCTATGATTCTCTACTGCATGCCCACGTCGCACAATCTCCCGACATAATTCAGCCTGTTGTGCAGCTTTGTTACCAATACAAAAAAAGGTGGCCTTGACATGGAAGTGCTCCAATATATCAAGCACTTGTGGTGTTACTAAAGGGTCAGGACCATCATCAATGGTGAGGGCGATTTCATTTCGTTGAGCAGCAGCAGCCGGTAGTCGAGTCCAGTTTGGCCCCAACCAGTGACTGCGTGGCCATAAACCCACAGCGGTAATCAGCAGGTGATTCATGACAAACAGCGTGAGCGCCCATGGCCATAGATGTGGCAAGACCAATACGCTCATCAATAACAGTAAATGCAAGGCCACTGATAGCTTAATCAGCCAAGAAGAGTACCAGGACACTTTACTAGGGCTATTCATCAGTTGTTGTTACACGTGGTTTC
Organism: Methylotenera sp.; assembly: GCA_036676175.1. Lineage (GTDB taxonomy): Bacteria > Pseudomonadota > Gammaproteobacteria > Burkholderiales > Methylophilaceae > Methylotenera_A. The sequence continues at coordinate 52,498 of JAKFDL010000023.1, forward strand.
TTTAACAAAGCGTTTATCTAAAAAGTTGTGCCATAAGCATAACCATACTGGCCATACATGACCGCCTGAAATTCTGTCAACATGCGCTACCGGTAGTGCTTGTGCCATCATGAAATGGCTTTTGGCAAAACGGTCGTCTTCACCATAGCCTAAATGTATTTCAATATCCTTAGCATTTGCGTTGGCTTTCAGCCAACGCCAGTTACCTAGTTCGGTATCATCATCTGCAACAGCTTCTGGTAGCCATTCCATTATGCCCCCCGCCTGCGCAATTTCGCCAGTCGTGATGCGGTTGCCGGGATAGGGTGCTAACAGTAGCAAACCTGCCAGTTTTGCTGGATAACGATTGGCATAAGCGATTGTTACATAACCGCCTATGGAAATACCAGCCAGCCAGATATTTTTATAGCCTTTGCTCAGTGCGGGTTGAATCAAGTGGGTATCGATTTCAGTTAAGGCGGTTTGATCGGCAATATGATGAAACGATAACTCTGCCATCATTAAATCAATCGGTAATTGACGCTCTTGTACCGCTGTGACGAAACCTTCCTTGATAAAATCTTCTGGCAGATGATAAGCACCAGGCAGCAATATAACGAGCGTTTCGGCGTGTTGTCTAGGCTGTGCCAGATAGCTTAGTTGGCGCATCAAGGCCTGTTTTCCTGTTTAGAACTGCTGCGAGCAAATACTGCCGAGAACACCAGCGCAAGTATGACGCCCGGCGCTACAGTGACTCCCATTGCCTGCAATACAGGTACGCTGGAAAATGCCAACAGACCAAACCCCAGCACCGTCGCAACATTGGCAAACAATAGCGATGCATAAGTGCGCGGGGAAATTTCCGGTGTTTGTTGGTTAAGTGGTGGGTTAAAGAATAGCGCGTAGTTAGAGCCTATGGCTACAATCAGCAACAAGCCAATTAAGTGCAATATAATCAATTGCTGTCCCACTAATGCCAATCCTGCGCTAACAGTCAGCACAGAGGCAGCCAGTGGGGCAATGACCGTCATCACATGCATAGGTGAACGCAACACAAACAGCAGCAGTATCACAATCGCTAATAAGCCAGCCAGCGATAACAAGATAGCTTCATGCATGTAAGATGAATACAAGCGGTTGGATTCAGTTTTCATATCAATGAACAATGCGTTTGCAACCTTTGCTTGGGTTAAGGCCTTGTGCACTTGGTCGGCATCAAGGTTACCAGTTTCAGCCGCAGTTAAAGGCACCAGTGCGCTCCAGCGCTGACCCTGTTGTAGCAACATCGCATCTACTGCCATTGCCATTGACGTCCCTTCTAAGTCACTACGTTGCAGCAGAGGTTGATTACGGACAGTTTCTACATCTTGCAGGAAAGGTGCAAATACTTTGGCGCGGACTGGTAAATCTTGAATGGCCTGCACTAGTCTGGGTTTTAATTCTGCAGCAACTGGCAAGCTGGCCAGTCGTGCCTGCTGAGTGCTTTGACTGGGCAGGTAATGGCTGGCGCTATCGAAGCTGGTGAGTACTCCCTTCGCCACTAATGGTTGCAACGCTCTCGACACTTTTTCAGTAGCAACAAGCACCGCTTCCTGACTATCCCCAGAAACCACAACTACGTAACGTACATCAGGCGCACCCATACCCGCACGCAACCTAGTATCAAGCGCCTGGTCAGCTGCGGACACTGGGCTCAAAGCTGAAAGTTCGGTGCCCCATAAGTCATGATGGTGTTGGTAAACCACGACACTGGATGCCACGATGAGCCCGATTGCTGGCCAACGTAAGTGCCGAGCCAGCACTGCCCAATGCGATAATTTTAATCCAGCTTTGGTGACGTCCTGAATTTGAAAGCCAGCCGGCAGCAAATGTGGCAATACATAACGCGTCATCGCTGCGGCAGCAATCAAGCCGGCTGTTGAATACAAACCAAGTTGTGCTAAACCTGGAAACCCCGATAACAATAATGCGACAAAGCCGAATACAGAAGTGAGGACGCCAAGCCGGACGGTCGGCCATACCTGCTTTACCCATTGTTTACGGTTCGGTTCGTTATCAGTATTTGCGGCATAATTCGATTGCATGAATAAATAGATGGAATAATCGACTGCCTCACCAATTAAAGCCGTACCAAAACCCAGTGTTATACCATGTACAACCCCAAATCCTAGGCTGACGGAGGCGATGCCTGCCAATATGCCTGTGGCTACTGGCAGAAAACCTAGCAGCAAGGCTGATAACGAACGATAAACCGCCAACAGCAGAATTGCGATAAGCAAAGTACTAATGACAAATATCAGTCGGACTTGGCTTTTAATGCTATCGCGGGACACCACTGAGAAGACGCCAGGTCCAGTCATTAACAATTTTGGGCGGTTTGCCAAACCATGGCCGATACTAGCAGACGCTTTGCTGAACGCACCTTCAATGATCTGTATTGCCTGCTTTTGCGCATCGGTATCAGAGCCTAAAGCCCGTGTCTGAATCAGCAATAAGGCGGTCTTGCCATCACGCGATGCCCAGGCGCCTTCTATCATTTGTGGACGGCTACCCGCATTGAATTGATCTAGCAGTTGCAGCATTTCACCTGTAGGATCGTGTGGCAACAACGACTTGAACAATAAACCAGCTGGGGAGGCGATCTGGTCAATGCTGTCGCTAATTGCCGTGCGTAGGCCATCTTCAGTGAAACGTTCGGGCGTCACAGCCGGGCTTAGCAGATAACGGTTGTTGAACAGATAATTGCGATCACGCTCGGCGGTGACAGGCTCTCCATTGTTAACCGAGATGAATGCAGGATTATTGCGCAGTGACTGTGCAACTTCTTTGGAAATCTTTGCACGCGTACTTGCGTCCGCATCTTCTATGCCTACCAGTATCAGTCGGGAGGCTAGGCCATCTTTAAGCTGATCCATTAGTAGTTGCTGCTCGGCAGTCGGGGTGCTCGGCAGGAAAGCTGACAGGTCGGCAGTAAAGTGGCTGCGGCTAATAATGACCAGACTCACGATTAGCATGACTAGCCAAACCGCGATTGCGCTCTTAGCTTTTATACTAAGACGGCGTTGCAATGCAGTTAAACTCATAAGGTGGTCAGCTTCAGGAATGGCAACAATAAGCTAACTTAAAGCGATGGCAATGGGGTGATGGTCATTTGCGAGTTGTCACCATCAGCCTGTAAAATGTTGATGGTTTGTAGCACATTACCTGAACCTGCAATGCTGATTTTAGCCACTATCTTTTTCATTTTATTTTCTATTGGCAGTAAAGTAAGGTTCCAGTTTTGCTGGTCGCCTTCAATAGTTAACTGATAATTACGCTCTAAGGCCTTGCGATCACCTGCGAGCGTACCGCGGATGCTGTCAATAAATGCAGCGACTTCAGGGTAGTTATGCAGTGGTAATACCCGTTTTTTGCCACGCTGCTCTACAATCAACTTATCCTTATCCAGTACCATGCTCTCAAGTTTAGGTTTTAAGGTGCGCTTTTCCAGGCGGTCTGGCGCGCTGTAAAATAATTCACCAGATGATTCCACCGGCTTTTCAAGAATGGCGATGGATTTTATTTCAACAAAGCTTGCATGCCCGGAACGTGTGGTAGCCAGCGACTGCATCAGTTGCTCTATGTCCCAGGTGCTTTCTGCATGGCTAAGGACGGCAAACAACAATATGCATGAGAAGAGCGCGAGTTGTAAAAAACTGCCATGTTTTAATTTGATTATAGTCATAAAACTTTATTTACCTTGTCGTTTAAAGAGCATGGCACAGATTGCCAGTAATCAAAAAAGTTAAACCAATTATAAGGAGCTAAGCGCGTGTAACGATTTAGCAACTCGGTATAACGCGCAATCGCCATATCTACCGCTTGGTCGCGTTGACCTTGGGGGATATCTGAAAAATCTGCCAGTGTCTCAAAATGTACTTGGTAGCGATTTCCCCCCATATATAATCCCACCATGAACACGACCGGGCGGCGCAACAAGGCGGCCATGCGAAATGGGCCAGTGGGTAACCCAGCGCTAGTGCCCAGCAAATTGATTGGTGCCATAGGTTCATTCCCCAATGTACGGTCTGACAGCATGCCTACTAGCATGCCATCATCAAGCCGTTCTTGCACTTGAAGCATAGAATCGATATGTCCTAAGGGGATAACGTCCATAGCGGCTTCTGGGTTGATAGCAGCTAACATGGAATTGATTTTTTGTGCATTGTCTTCATGCATGACCATCGCGACTCGCAAGCCTGGAACCTGTCGACCGATCGCGCGCATCACCTCGAAGCTGCCAAGATGTGCACCCATTAAAAATACACCCTTGCCTGCATCAATCAGTGGGCGGATATGTTCCTTACCCTGAAGGTCGATATCGAATAAATCATAACTTCGGTTAACCAGGTAGATGCGATCATGAATGGTGGCAGCAAAGTAGAAAAAATGTCGGTATAAATCTAGCAAGGTAGCCGGACGCCCTAATGCACGCGGCAGGTAATTGAGTGAGGCACGGCGACTATCGGGGGCAAATAACACAAAATAAAGTGCAACTAAATGTAGTACCGAACGGGCAGCTCCGCGACCTAGTCGCAGAGATATCCAGCTCATGATGCGTAGCATCGGCATATTGCTGCGTTCTTGCCGTTTGAGCCAAGTCGCAGGAGATTTTATGTGATCTCTTTTGGTCGCCGCTGTCATGTTAAGACTCTGAAGCTTGCTGCCTTGCAACAAGGTTGCCAGTCACAATATGGCGGTTACCTTTTAACACTTCAAATTTTAATGCGCCATTTGCCAGTTGCTCATGTTCAATGATCACCGTCTCATTGGGTTTTAGCGGGCTCAAAAACTTGACGGATGCGATTTGCCAAGCAGTCGCAGTCAATCCGGTATCAATCGCAATGGCATGCATGACTTCATCTAGCAGCACGACGCCAGGCACAATCGGCGTACCTGGAAAATGTCCTGCGAAAGCAGGGTGATCTATCGGTAATTTTAGGAGCGTTTGCTTTTTCATATTGGGCTTTTTATCTCTGCGTACAGCTTAAATCATTGTGCATTGACGCTGAGAATAGTTTTTTAAGTGCTTCGCGTGGCAATTTACCGGTGTCGTTTCTTGGTAAAGACTCAACGAACAACAATGGCCTTGGCAAAAAAACCGGGTCTATCTGTAAGCGCAATGCTGCCAGAAGGGCAGAAGCAGTCAAACTTGGCGCAACTACACATGCAGCTAAACGGGTGACATGGTCATGCGACAACTCATCTGGCATATAAAAAGCGCCGTCAATGACACCATTAATGGCATTCAAGTGATGATTCAGATTAGCCAGTGAGCTACGTTTACCCGCGATATTAATCAAATCTTGCTGACGGCCAAGTAATAAAAAATAGTCAGCATCCGTCAGCTCTATGATGTCGTTAAGAGGTGAGGCTATTTCTACATGCCCGCCACCTGCCCAAATTTGTTCGGCATGCTGTGTTAATTTTACATCTGGCAGTAAATGCCATACCTCAGTTTGAGTGGTATGTCGCGTTGCTATCTGTCCAGTTTCTGTACTACCGTATATTTCGATTAAAGGAGACTTTAGATTCTTTTCAATTTTATGTGCTAACTGCGGTGATAAAGGTGCGGTTGCAGATAATGTCAGTGTAAGCGCGGGCACTTTGAGTTCAGCATCTAATAACAATCGCAAGTGTAATGGGGTAGAGACCAAGATGCGTGGTGAAGGGATGGCTTCCAGAATGTTGCAAATATCTGCAGGATAAAATGGATGTGCGCTACTAAGCGCATTGCCACTTTGCATAGGCAGCAATACTGTAGACTCCAGCCCGTACATATGCTGAGGTGGAATTGTGCCAACTATGATGTAACGAGTGTTAGCCAGCAATCCAAGTCTCGCTGCCTGTGCCTGCACATTGCTCACCAACGCACCCCAGCTTTTAGAATGCGGGATAGGCGTGCCGGTAGAGCCTGAGGTAAATACAATGGCTATGAGTTGCTGGATGCTGATCTGGGGAATTGCTATTTTTACCGCATGCTGAATAGGCATAGGCGGATAACGAAATTGCGGTAATGCAACACTGCAATCGTCATGGTCATGCAGGCAGAATACATCGGGAGAAAAAGCCTGTAGCTGCCGCACCATATCTGGCGTATGTGTGGGTGGTAACACGCTTATTTTGTTGCAAACAATGGCTGCAGCCAAACCAACTGTAAAATGATAGCGGTCTCGACATAAGTTAAGGATGTGTTTACCTGCAGGCAGTAAGGTTGTTAGATAGTTAACGTCAGCCAGAAATTTTTCAACAGAAATGGCTTTGCCTTCATGCCATGCGATTGTTGCGTCAAAAGTGGTATGGGTGATTAGCGGTAAGGTTTGCATGGAAAAGAGTTAAAACTTACCGAGCATAATAAATCGGTGGGTAAATTAGCGTACACGGCTAGATTTATCTAAATACGCATATACTGCATCAAGTACATGCCCGCTAGGTAAATCTGTCAATAGACGTCGACGTAACATGAATTCAGCTAAGAACATTAATGCAACGAGCGGTAGTGTTAAAAAGTTTACAAAGAATGACCATGTGGTTAGCGGGGCCAGAAAGAACAATGCAGTTGAGGTAATGCCAATGATTGCAAAAAATACCACCCAAGCTACGGTCACGTTGCGCGCGTAACTTTCATGTGCTGGGGGTAGCGTTCCACGATTGATTATTTCGGCAAAAAACACGCATAAAGGTTTCCGTCCTGGTAATAAAGTCAGGCCAAAAGTCATTGCTAACGCTAGCATCAACCCTATATCCAGCATCCAGAATATTAGCCCAGTATGTTGCTTTATAAATGGCCATGCCAGCCAAGAGGCGGCAATTAAAATCAATAATGAACATACGCTAACTAAGCGCGACTTAGCTTTCCAGGCATAGGTAACCACCAGCATGAATATGGGTGCTAAAGCTAACGTTGCGCCAAGCGCGCTGGCTTGGCCTAAGGTATTGACGTGATGTACCAGTAATGCATACATCACAATGACTGCCGTGATACCTAATCCGCGCGCAATTCTGATGGCTTTAGGCATCTTTTATTTGAATCTCAAGTTGATCGGTGTGCCGCTACATAATCCGTTAGATTACGTAAAGAACTGAAGATTTGGTGATTGTTCTCGCTATCTGCTTTAAGCTGCAAGCCGTAGCGTTTTGAAACGACCAAAGCAACTTCGAGGATATCAATGGAATCCAGGCCAAGTCCGTCACCGTAAAGCGGCGCTTCCGGGTCAATTTCGGCTGCAGTCGTATCTAGATTTAAAGCCTGCACCATTAGTTCAGCTATTTCAATCTGCAAGGTTGTGTTGTTTTCAGTCATGATTGTCTTTTTAAAATAAACTCGTTCGATTGGATGAGTAATTAACGGATGCGGTAATAGTATAGTGAGTCGCTACACAAGTGAAGTTTTTTTGTGGATCCTTTAGAAACTCAACAAATACTTAAACGACATTGCTATAACGACATAAAAGCTAAACTAAGCTCGTTCATTATATCAAGTTGTCCGTAATCGAAACATAAGCAAATTCTTACAATAGATTAAGATGAATCAAAACAATCATTGCTACTTGCAAAGTTAAACGGCAACCCTCAGGGTTGCCGTTTTTTGTCTAGTTCGAGATCTAATTTATAAAGCGAACATCGACAGTTGCAGATTAAGCTTCTACAACTTTTAAATTAATAAGAATCTGTCCGATTTTAGAGTAAGAATTTTCTTATATGACAAGATTGTATCGAGTAGGCAGCACGTTTGTTAAAAAATTTTAGCTTCAGTTAGATGGCACACAGACAACTTTTCAAAACCTTGTAATCTGTGACTAACTAAATAGTTTAGATAAAGGATTAATCATGCATTTCTTACGCAACATTTTTCTGATATTACCGCTGAGCTTTAGTTTAAGTGTATTGGCAGCAGATCCAAATAATACCACTGAACAAAGAGACAAAACTTTGGAGCGCCGTCACTCTGGAGAAACGATGCCAATGCGCGATTGCCTGGTTAAAAATGGTAATGATAAAGCCTTTTGTGAAAAGGAATTAGCTGACAATCCTACCGGTGTCAAAGCTACTGATACCCCCCGTCGTAGCATCCCTAACACCAACACTCAAATGCGGGATGATATTAAAACGAGAAATACCAATCCTACAGATGTACAAACGCCTGACAGTCAACTGAGCGTTCCAAGGATTGAACCGTTACCACCTAGCAGTAATAATTCCAGTGGCAGCACTCCCAATACTACAGGCACGGGTAATGCAAACGCTGCTGGTACTAATACAACACAATAAATCGGACACGCTGCCGCAGGAATGATGAAACCAAAAGAAAGCGAGCTTAGGCTAACCTTAAGCGACATATTCAGAAAAATGGCAGCTTCTTTTGTCGACGCAATTAGTTCTGTGTGGGCGTTTCTTTTTTTCTTTATAGCAATTCTAATTTGGTTCTTAGTGGGAATTTTATTTGGATTTACAGAGACATTACAGATGTTTCTACATAACACCCTTAATATAGTCACCCTGTTTATAGTGCTGTTGATACAACATAATAAATATCGCGATAACAGATCGATGCATATTAAGTTAGATGAACTATTAAACGGCGTGGAAGGTTCTCGTAATGCGTTTATAAACATTCAAAAGGAATTTGATAAAGACCTTGATAAGCTTGAGGATGAGGTGGTGGTTAACAAAACAGATGACATTGACAGCACATCTAAAGCACAGAAACGGCAGAGCACTAAACAAAAGATTGTTAGTGCAAATAAACTAAGTACTACAAGTAAAGTTAAGTAAGCGCAAGAAATTTTCGGCTGAAGCCATCTGGTTATTAAGTTGATGTTTTGTAGTCATTTTCTTACATCAAAAATCTTAACTTTCGATAAAGTTTTAGTTAAAATAAATTATATTTCAGATATAAATAATTATTTTTGAAAGGGGTCAGAAATGTGTTGGCAGTGTATTGAGTCTCATTGGCCTGAGTTTAAAATTAATGCAAAAAAAAACTGGGATCAATTAACTAATAAACAGTTAGATTTTATTGCAGGAAACCGAGAAAATTTTCTTATCACTTTACAACTCAGCTATGGTCTACCGCGTAAGGAAGCTGATTACCAACTTTTAAACTGGGAGACTAGACAATTCGATCGTAAGCCCTACAATAGGCGCGCGAATATTCAAACAATTGAGAATAAGCTTGGAAGGCGTTTAGAACACGATAAGGAATTACGTAATAGCAGTCTAGTTTAAAAATCGTTAGCCCATTCGATAGAAGCCGATTGTCACCTAAGATCTTATCCTAATTACTCCGAACAGCTTTTGCTGGCGGGCTTTAATACTCCCACCGGCAAAAGCTAGTTAAATAAATACTAGGTGAATAAAAATAGTTAACTTCTATTTATATTCCACTTCGAGCTGAGTTTTCCGTTCAGCTATTTTGGCTCCCAGTTCCGTCATATTTAATCCATTCAACAATAACTTTACGGCAGTTAAGTGGTAGGCGAAGGTGCTTTCAGTTGGGGTTTCGAATTGTCGCTAAATTCGCACAAAATTTTTGTAACAGACAGTACTACCTGCATCTGGCTGGTCCTTAACTTGAGCATCCGTTGATGTTAAAAAATTCCATTGTAGTTAGGCATCCAACTTTAATCTTTTAGTTAAGTAAATCTGCAGTTATGTACGATGGATGACAGAGACGGTTAATCAATAGTGCAATACTTTCCTCACTTTTATTAACTTAGGGGGAGTAAACATGGCAATTTCATATGTCGGCACCGATGAGCTTGAAATCGTAAATATCCCGCCAGACTCATATACAAATAGGTCTATAAATTCCAGTGCAGTTTCTTGGGGTGCAATCTTTGCTGGCGCAGCTGTTGCCGCGGCACTTTCATTAATCTTGTTAATACTGGGTGCAGGGCTGGGATTATCCACAGTTTCACCATGGGCGAATAAAGGTTTCAGTGCGGCTACGTTTGGAGTTTCCACCATTGTCTGGTTAACCGTCACCCAGATTCTTGCCGCTGGCATGGGTGGGTATTTGGCGGGAAGACTTAGAACAAAATGGGACGGTGTACATTCAGACGAAGTGTTTTTTCGTGACACAGCACATGGTTTCTTAGCATGGTCTGTTGCAACTTTGGCTACTGCAGCTTTGTTGACTTCGGTGATAGGATCAGTTGTAAAGAGTGGAGTCCAAGCTGGCGCCACTGTGGTAGAAAGTGCTGCAGTTGCCGCCGCCGGAAAGGCTGATGACGGCCTTAATCAATTGGACAAAACAGGCAATGCAAGCGCAACTTCAATAAACGGAGGCAACTACTTTATTGATTCTCTGTTTCGCGCAGCTCCGACCTCTCCCGATACACTAAGCGCTAATCCTCAAACAGATATTTCACAAAAAAACGCCTCTACTGCAGAAGTTATCCGCATTTTAGCTAATTCAAAGGATAACAAATCGCTACCTGCAGAGGATGTTTCTTATATCAGTCTGTTAATAGCAAACAATACCGGATTGACTCAACAAGAGGCAGAAAGTCGCTTCAATGAGACTTATGCCCAGATGCAGAAAGAAAAACTGGAAGCGGAACTAGCGGCTAAAAATACGGCTGAAAAAGTGCGTAAAGCAACAATTTACGCAACCTTGTGGCTGTTTGTTTCACTTCTGATGGGGGCGTTCTCCGCCAGCCTAGCCGCTACTTGGGGCGGTCGTAGTCGCGATGCTTAACCTAAAATTTAACCACTCAATCTTAACTATTTTTTATTAATTTGGAGACTCACATGCGTTCATTATTATTATTTTTTCTCGGCATTCCTATTCCACTTATTATTTTAATTGCTTTATTTACGTAAGCTAAAACAAGAAAAAGCAAAGAAGTTAAGTATGAATGTAGCCAACTATATTTTATGGGCTACACAACTAAATATTTAAATCCATAGGAAATCTTGTATGAGTAGCGATAAAACAGTCAACAGTAAGGACAGGTCAGCTAATAAAGACGATATTCAATCAGGTAAAGGCGGAGAACTCCATCAGCGCGCTGGCGGTGAGCATGGAATGCTGACGACCAACCAGGGTTTAGGTATATCAGATAACCAAAATTCCCTCCGTGCTAATCCTAAGGGTCCTACGTTACTGGAGGATTTTATCCTGCGGGAAAAAATCACCCATTTCGATCATGAACGCATCCCGGAGCGCATTGTGCATGCGCGCGGCACAGGCGTGCATGGGTATTTTGAATTAACGGCTTCATTACAAGAGCACACAACTGCAAAAATACTCACTGAGGTAGGTAAAAAAACCCCGTTATTTACCCGCTTTTCGACTGTTGCAGGGGGCTCAGGCTCTGTGGATACGCCGCGAGACGTGCGTGGCTTTGCCGTTAAGTTTTATACGGAAGAGGGCAATTGGGATTTAGTTGGGAATAATATCCCGGTCTTTTTTATTCAAGATGCAATTAAGTTTCCAGATTTAGTCCATGCGGTAAAAATGGAGCCGGACCGCGGGTTCCCTCAGTCTGCCACTGCCCACGACACTTTTTGGGACTTTATCTCGCTTACCCCGGAATCCATGCATATGGTGATGTGGATTATGTCTGACCGCACGATACCACGTTCATTGCGAATGATTGAAGGCTTTGGCGTACATAGTTTCAGGCTCATTAATAAGGCCGGAAATTCAACTTTTGTGAAATTCCATTGGCGACCTAAACTTGGGCTGCAATCTACGGTATGGGATGAAGCAGTCAAGATAGCCGGCGCAGATCCGGATTTCCAGCGGCGTGAGATGTTTGAGGCAATTCAAGCTGGTAACTTTCCTGAATGGGAGCTGGCGGTGCAGCTTTTTACACAAGAGGAAGCGGATCAATTTCCCTTTGACCACTTGGATGCTACCAAATTAATCCCAGAGGAGCTGGTTCCACTAAAAGTCGTCGGACGTATGGTGCTGGATCGTTGGCCTAATAATTTCTTTGCTGAAACAGAACAAGTTGCATTTTGCCCATCCCACATAGTGCCTGGCATCGATTTTAGCAACGACCCGCTTTTACAAGGACGTTTATTTTCATATTTAGATACTCAGCTGTCGCGTCTAGGCTCACCAAATTTTCACCAGATACCAATCAATGCGCCAAAATGTCCATTTGCCAACCATCAACGTGATGGCCACATGCAGATGGAGCAGCCAGTTGGCAGGGTTTCATATGAACCTAATTCATTGTCACCAGATTCCCCCCGTGAGTCTTTAAAAGGTTTTAGCAGCATGACTGCCGAAGAAGTGGGAGAGAAGGGCAGGATTAGGGCTGAAAGCTTTGCAGATCATTACTCTCAAGCAAGACAGTTTTTTATTAGCCAAACTGCTTATGAACAGGCGCATATTGCCTCTGCGCTGGTTTTTGAGCTTTCCAAAGTAGAACATTTACACATTAGAGAAGCAATGGTCGGGCATTTGCGTCATATTTCACAAGACTTGGGAGGCCGAGTTGCCAAAGGGTTAGGCTTAGACAAAATGCCGAATCCCCCAAGAACTGCAGTCCAAGTACAGGAATTGCCGCCATCACCAGCATTGCAAATCATTGGAAAAATGAAAGACACTTTGCAAGGGCGTGTCGTTGGTATTCTTATTGCCGATGGATCAGACGCTACTTCCATTAACAGTATTAAAAAAGCAGTTGTAAAAGCAGGTGCAAGTGTCAAAATCGTGGGGCCAAAAATTGGTGGTGCCAAATTAAGCGATGGTTCTACTCAGGCAATCGACGGACAGCTTGCTGGTACACCTTCCGTATTATTTGACGCTGTTGCGATTATTCTTTCAGGTGAGGGTGCGAAAACACTCTCGACAGAATCGGCTGCTATTGATTTCGCTCGAGATGCCTTCGGTCATTTGAAAGCCATAGCTGTGGATAGTGGAGGCGAAGCTATATTAACTAAAGCAAACATAAATGCTGATAAAGGTATAGTCAATATTTCAGAGGTTGAAACATTTATTTCTTTGGCTAAAACCCGCCAATTCGATAGAGAAAAGTCAATTAGAACATTGGCATAGCAGGAGATTTGTTTATTAAGTCAATGTGATTGAATGGTTGCTCTTGCTTGATGAATACCCCAATTATTTTGATTTAGATAAATTAGATATAGGAATACTTAATGTATATCAAAAAAGAAAATAGCTTGCAGCTTAAAACTGTCGTTATTTGTGTAAGCAATGTTCCTCTCAAACTTTAAAGAAATTTTAAGAGGATATAAAACATATATATTTATACTTTTAATCCCCGTCGTTCTTTTACTTTTTCTGTATGTTTTTAACTGGAATTGGTTAAAACCATTCGTGATAAGTTATGTAAGTCAAAAGTCAGAGCGTTTAGTCAAGATAGGCAAGCTGGATGTGAAATTCTCCGGTTTGCTCAATCCAACATTAAAATTTGATGAGCTGTATATTTCAAATGCACAATGGTCAAATAAGCGCCCTTTGATTTCAGCCAAAAAGATTTCTTTCAAATTCAATGCCATTCAATTCTTATTGAACCCAGAGGCTAGAAACGTTCATGTAACCATGTCAGATAGTGAAGTTAATCTGGAAAGATTAAGGGATGGACTAAGAAATTGGAGGCTTTTAAAGCCTAATTATAAAGGCGTCGGTAAGTATGTCGTACTTTCACTATCAGCGGAAAATAGTGAAATTAGTTTTAACAACCATGCACTTCAATTGAACATAACTGCCAAATCGAGTCCCAATTTAACCTCGACGCAATTACCAAATAAAATAAAATTTTCGGGTAGCTACCTCAAAGGGCCATTTGATGGGGTCGTATTAACGAGTTCAAAAGTTACTTTTCAGAAAACTAACGAGCTTTTTGATATGAATGGCTATGCAAATCAAGGTAAAAATAAAATAAACATAGTGGGCAAAGTAGGCGATGTTTATAGGGATGCTTTAATAGACGCTGAGGTTGGGGTAACAGGCAATATTTTCTCTTTAGTCAACAACTTGGGCAATGAGTCTTTGGTTGGGAAAAATTCATTCAATCTGTCTACGCACTTACATAAATTAAAAAATAATTATAAATTCGAAAATTTTCACGGAAAGATTAATGGATCTGATCTAAAGGGCTATTTGTTATATGTTGATGACAGCGAAGCGCCGCAAGCTTTGGGCAATTTTACAAGTAAAGAAATCAATTTTAAGAGTATGGCTGATCTGTACGCTCAGCTAGATAAAAGTAAATTTAAACCCGGATACCCATTCCCGATAATTGGGCATTTAAAAAAAACGCATTTAAATTTAATGGTTAATATCGATCATATAGTCAATATTAAACATATGGATATTAGGAATTTGAAGGTTGCAGTGAATGGTAGTAATGAGGAATTTGATATAAATATTGAGACTGACCAATTAAATGGGGGCAAGCTTTCAGCGAATGTCACTATTAAACCTGCTAATAAACCAGCTCAGGATTTGTCAGCAGTTCATATGGACGTTATTGTCAAGAAGCTGAAACTTGCAAGCCTATTAAACAACTCTGAATTAGACAATAAAGTATCAGCTCCTGTAGATATAAAAATACAGGGGGACAGCGTAGGCAATTCATTTCGAGAGTTCATTTCTAACGCATCTGGTAAAGCGGATATAACGCTGGGTAAAGGTATGATTTCAAATAAACTTGACGCTAAGTTGGGCTTAGATTTCGGCAAAGTTTTCTGGCTCTCATTTCGAGAGGACAAAAATATAACTTTAAATTGCGGCAAAATAAGTTTTAACATCAAAAAGGGTTTTGCAAACTCAAGGTCATTATTTATTGATACCTCTCAAACTACGATTAACGGTCAAAGTGATTTCGATTTTGGCAATAAACGCCTGAATGTTTTGTTGGATCCTGCCCCCAAAAATCCAACATTATTTGCAAAAAATGAATCTATTAAATTAACGGGGTATTTGGATGGGGCGAATTACAAGTTTAAAACCTCTACTACTAAATTTAAAAACCCTCAAAATTTAATTTTGCAGAGTTGCAATACTCATTGATTTGCACAGGAAAAGCCGGGCATACAGAAATTAGGGATAGAGCTTAATATAAACTTAATAAAACAAAAGTTTCGTTTAAATAGTGATTAAGTTTCAAGCCAACACATACCGAGAGGCGGTATGCTGAAGTTGCTGCTGCTTAAGTCGAGCATTTGATCTGTGAATAGATCTTTAACGTTGCTATGCTGCAGTAAACCAAGCTTGCGTAAACCTTCGATATTCAGATCTTGTATTGAGTGATCAAAATTACAAATTACCAGTACACGTGGATGATTGCCGCTACCATCAAAACGCACAAAGCTAAATAGATGGGGGTTGTCTAATGCGATTAACGTACGGTTATTGTGATCGGCAAACGCAGTAATTTCTTTTCTGGTTGCAATCATTCTCTTCAAGCCAGAAAAAATACGCTGTTCGATTGTGCCTTTTTCTTTTCTCAACTCACTTTGTTGCCAGTTCATGGCCGGGCGATGAATCCAGCGGCTATCGTTTTTTTTATCTTCATTCTCCAGATAGGTCTGATCATTGATTGTGCCAATTGCATCGCCATAATAAATTAGCGGAATACCGCCAAACGCCATAATAAAGCCATGCAGCAGTAAGATGCTGTCGATACTAAGCGCTATCGCGGCTTCATCGGCTTGCTCAATCGCCGTTTCCAAACCGGCCAGGGAAGCAAGAGATCCTGCAATGCGCGCATCACCATTTTTCTTATTGGTGCCAAACGCAATGCCTTTGGCGTTAGAGTCCGCAAATTTTCCAGTGTAATAATTAAGCAAAAACTGGCGATGCGATACTGGGTCGTAGCCTGCGAGGCGAATATCTTTATCGTCAAACCCGAGTCCAATATCATCGTGACAACGTACATAATTTAACCAAGTTGCGCGCTCAAGTTTGTCTGGAATTGACTTAATCGCGTGATTCAAAAGAGTACTTTTTTTGGTGGCCAGTGCTTCCCATAGCAAAGCCATTAAAGTCGCGTTATAGGCAATTTCGCACTCTTTGGCGTTAATGGCGTCTTCGCCAAAGTATTTAATCACTTCAATCGGCGCCACAATGGCCTCAGCGATAAATAAAACCCCTGGGGCGGTTACTTGGCAGCAATCTTTCATCAATTGCAGAATTAAGTGTGCTTCCCGCTCATTTTGGCAAGTACTGCCGATTTTTTTCCATAAAAATGCCACAGCATCAAGTCGAATGATATCTGCGCCATGATTTGCCCAGAATAAAATAATATCGACCATTTCTATGAACACAGCTGGATTCTGATAATTCAGATCCCATTGATAATCATTAAATACGGTCATCACCCATTTACCCGTTTCGGCGTTCCAAGTGAAGTTACCTGGCGAATTCTCTGGGAATATTTCTGGCATGCTTTCTTCGTACAAGTCAGGCATGCTACGGTCATTAAACATGTAATAGTAGTCCTGATATTTTTGATCGCCCTCACGCGCCTTAACAGCCCAGGCATGTTCATCGGAAGTGTGATTCACAACTACATCCAGCACTAGCAGCGTATCGCGCTTTTTAAGATTGAACACTAAATCATCCAAATCTTTAAGGTTGCCAATACTCTCATTAATCTTTCTAAAGTCGCGGACGGCATAACCACCATCGCTTTTGCCTTTGGGACAATCTAAAATCGGCATAATGTGCAATATATTGATGCCAAGATCTTGTAGATAGCTGAGCCTTTTTTTCAATCCTTTTAAGTCTCCGCAGAACTCTCTGCAATAAACTGCGTAACCCACCCAGCGCTGACTTAAAAACCAGTTATGATTTTTTTCGCGTGCCAGATCAAGCTTCCGCAGCTTTTGTGGACGCGCGATATAAGTACGCGTGAGCACTTTTACTAATTGATTCATCTGGGATTTAAAGTCTGGGCGATGCCCATATAACTGATGAAACAGAGAGTGAATGGCGTAAAAATTTGCGCCTAACCGCGTATAAAAATACTGCATGTTTTTATCTTTAATTTCGACGCCCACTTCAGTCAAAATATCATTCAATAAGGAATGTGATACTTGTTCATACATAGATAGGCAACCTCAATTCAAATGTTCAGTATTGGTCGGTGCAGCATTTAACCCATAATGCGTCAGCCCCTCAAGAATGCCCGCGGCGTAATGTTGGTCAGCAAAATAAATATGCTCGTGATGCCGCAATTTTTCTATCTCTTGGCTGTAATTACCAACCACGATTGCGCGCGTGTCTCCAACCAGCATTTCAATATCGTTGCCTGAATCACCCGCTACCACGAAGTTTTCCAGCGGCAAGCCCCATTTGTAAGCTAGATAGCGTATAGCATGACCTTTTGAGGCGCGCACAGGTAGCACATCTAAAAATTCCTCATGCGAGTAGATAAGTTGCGCATATAAATTACATTGGCGCAGATGATTTTGAATCTCGGATAATGGCGGCATTACTGCAGGGTCGGCAATATAACTTAACTTGAACTGGCGTTGAGTTTCGGCTGGTTGCAAGCTCAAGCCGGCAAAGTGACTTAACGCTTTTTCAAGTGCATCCCTTCGCCACAGGTAATTAATATGCTTAGCCCAGCCCGTATCTGGTACCAATTTTTTGCTGTAATAGATTTCAGAGCCAACCGAGGTAATCACCACATCCGGCACGTTCAGCTGATTTTTTTTGAGTATCTCAAGTGCACTTTCAAGAGAGCGGCCTGTCGCTACACCAAACATGCAATGCCCTCTATTTGCTTCTGCCCAGCCAGTTAAGTCTTTGAGTGATTTTTTGTTACCCAATAGCGTGTTATCAATATCACTGATCAGCGCCATACTGGCAAAAGGGATGCGAGATTTATCTGCGTTTAAAATCAGCGCGTGCTGACGACGCAAGCGTTTTTGGTCGCGGCGCAGTAATCGGCGTACTTCTTTCATGTACTTTTCTACATGCGCGGCCCAGCTGTAATGACGCCACACACCGACCAAGCCGCTGCTGGCCCATTTGCGCCAGCGTTTTCTATCCTGTAGAACGAACAATAATCCATCCGCAATCGCTGCGCTATCAAGCGTGTTTACAATGAGTCCATTCTTACAGTTGCCCACTATATCGTGCGGGCCGCCATCGTCTGGCGCCACAAAAGGTAATCCGCTCGCTGCGGCTTCAATCAATGTTAAGCCAAATGGCTCGGTAAATGCAGGGTTAACAAATACGCCACGACGCCTTGCGGCTAATCGATACAGCTCTGGTACATCTTCTTGGGAAACAAATTTTGGAATTGCGACTTTGCCCCATAAGTCATAACGGTCTAAATCAAATAGCAATTGACTCATGACTTTTTTCTCGGACTCTTCTAAATGACGAATATCTTCGCGGGTACCGGCCACAATCAGTAAGTTTGCTGCCTCTTGCAGTGCAGGGCTGTTGCCATAAGCTTCAATCAGACCATGAATGTTTTTTCTCAAATCAGGTCGGCTCATTGAAAAAATCAGCGGCTTTTCTGGATTGGCTAAATAACTGTCAATTTTATGCTGAATGGATGTTTTTTGTTTTACGCGGCTAGGCGGCAAAAATCGCGAGGTATCGGTTCCAGGTGGAAGCACCCTGAAGCGGGATTGGTTAAAGTTGTTATACATACCATATTGTTGCTCAATCTCTTGTTTGGTACTGGTTACAATCAATGAGGCATGTTGAATAATATCTTCTTCAACGGCAATACGGCGTTCAAAATTAAACTGTTTTTCAATCGCTGACGCTTTCCTGCCACTCGCTATTAAACGATCAAGTTTGGGGCGCCCGAGTGAGTGCCCCGTGTGCACTTGTGGAATCCCAAGCAATAGCGATAATTGCTGCCCAACATAGCCGGCATCAGCATAGTGACTATGAATCAAATCAGGGATACGCCCTTGTTGCCTTAAAAAATGCAGGGCTTTATCCACTACTTGATCTAAATGTGGCCATAACAGTTCTTTTCTTAAATAGCGTTTTGGTCCACAGGGTAAACGAATAATACGCGCACCTTCACCGATTGGTTCTTCAGGTTTTGCATAATCAACTGCCAAACTATCATCTTCAATCAATCTGGTTAGCAAATCCACTTTATCTACACCTGCATGACTTGCCAGCGCACGTGCAAGTTCAACCACATAAGTTGTTTGCCCACCGGTATCTGCATCAACGCCCAATTCCAAATCGTTCGCCCGTATCAGTCCGTGCATGCTTATCATCAGCACATATATTGGATTTTCTGTTTTTATTGTTTGATCGATCATAATTTCCATTCAAGAATAAATGGTGTATAAAAACGAATGTCTGCAGGTGCACTGCCACGGATGCTGCAAATCGCAGTCGCAAATTGATTGGCGCGATTGAGTGTGGTGACATGATCCCAATTTAAGCCGTGTCCTAAAATACAAACAGCTGAAAATGCATCACCTGCGCCAACAGTATCAACTAACAAGGCTTTAGTAGTTGTTACGACATCTGATTTTATGATTCCATTTTTGTTCACCATCCATGCACCTTTTGCACCAGCGGTTACAATGATTTGCTGGATGTTAAACTCGGTGAGTAATTGGCTGGCTTTTTCATGTGCGGATGGCGCATCAATCTTGAAATATTGGGCAACGATCAGTAATTCTTCTTCATTTAGTTTCACAATATCACTTCGCATAAGTGAGCTGTGAATAGTCTGTTCGTTGTAAAAAGGTGCACGTAAGTTAACGTCCAAGAAGCGTGGGCATTTCACATCGGCTAAGAACTCATCCAAAGCTAATCTAGATGTCATGCTGCGCTGCGCTAATGTGCCAAAATATACCAAGTCTGGTTTTAATGACATCGTGACCACACGTACGGTATTTGCCTGAATATGGTCGTAGGCTTGGTCTTGTAAAATTTCGAACTGATGTCCGCCATCCTCGATTAAATGCACTTTTACTTGACCTGTTGGATAAATGGCATCAATTTGCACGCCAGAAACATCCATGTTAAGCCTATGCATTTCCTGCAAAAGTTCGATGCGTAATGCATCCTGGCCGGTCCTGGTAATCAGCACTGGCCGCAAACCAAATGCCTGTAAGTGGCGCGCCACGTTAAAAGGTGCTCCGCCTAATACGGTTTTATCTGGAAAAATATCGGCTAATACTTCACCAAAAATTGCGATAACTTTATTTGCTTTTGTATTCATTTTAGTGATCAGCTAACAGCGTGTGTATAAAGTGGATTATCCATCTATATTCATGAGAATTGGGTACGCTAACGCACAGAGCCGAACCAACATAATGGCTATTGTTACGATGAATTTAATTCGTTATTGAGTAAATTTTCCAAAGTGGAGATTTATTTTGTAAACCCATGACCGAATTTAATCCGTCACGGCGAAAGTTCATCAAAAACACCGCAGCTACCTGTGGTGCAGTCACAGTAGGGCGACTTAACCATGATGTCGATGTTAAATCTGTTCCGCAGCCATCGCAGGCAACAACCGAGCCTACAAACGTCTACGTACTCCTAAACTAACCCGGTAGTAAAGTTTTACTCATACTGATTTAAGTAAGAAGTAAGTTTGATGTTTGGTTGATAACACTAGTTGATTGCAACACAAGGAAGTTTAAATGACATGATTGAATTAAAAGCGCACTTCAAAAAAGCATGGACAAAATTAGCAGAAATATATGGCAGCAGTATTGTCGTATTTATGTTCTGGACGCTAGGGCTTGTCGCCGTTGTTTGCTTAGCCGTTTTTTTATTTTTTAATTCGGCAGCACCAACCACCTTAACAATTGCTGGCGGTGAAGAGGGCAGTATTTTTCAAAAGAACGCACTCAAATATAAAAAGGCTTTGGCAAGAGAAGGCGTGACACTTACCATACTGCCATCAAATGGATCTATTGATAATCTCAATAAATTGGCTGACAAACGCGTCAAAGTTGACATTGGTTTTGTGCAAAGTGGCGTTGCCAAAAATATTAAGATTGACAAGCTGATGTCGCTTGGCAGTATTACTTATCAGCCAATGATGTTTTTTTATCGCGGCGAAAGTAAAAATTTAATTTCGGATTTCGCTGGTCAACGATTGAATATTGGTGAGCCTGGAAGTGGTACGCGGTCTTTAGCATTGAATATCCTCAAGGAAAATGGAATTTTACCTGGTGGCGATACGCAATTGATTGAAAAGCCAAGTCTTAATCCTGTTGAAGATTTATTGCAGGATAAGATCGATGCAATATTTGTGATGGGGGATTCTATACCATTGCAATTAATCAAAGACTTAGTTAAAACGCCGGGTATTAACATTTTTAATTTTAATCAGGCAGATGGTTACACACGACGCATTAAATATTTACATAAATTGGTTTTGCCAGAAGGGGCAGTTGATTTAGGTAAAAATATACCCGTAAATAATTTAAATTTAATCGCACCCAGTGTTGAGTTAATCGCGCGTGATACCTTACATCCAGCGTTATCTGATTTGCTATTAGATGTTGCAAATCAGGTACATGGCTCTGCAAGCATGTTTGTGAAACGTGGAGAATTCCCAAATCTCAATACTCAGGAATACCGAATCAGCCCAGATGCAACGCGCTATTACAAGTCTGGCAAAAGCTTTCTCTATCGGGATTTTCCATTTTGGATGGCCAGTTTTATTAATAGGATGCTGGTCGTTTTGGTGCCTTTATTATTGATATTAATCCCTGCAATAAAATTAGCACCCAGTGTCTATCGCTGGAAAATACAATTAGCCATTTATCCTTTTTATAAAGCACTGCTTGAACTGGAACGAGATGCATTTGGGTTGGCTATAGATGCGGATAAGCGACAAGAAATCATGGATAATCTTGACCAGCTAGAAGTGAGATTAAGTAAAATAAAAATACCTGCTGCATTTGCCGATATGTTTTATGGGTTACGTGGACATATTAATTTTGTACGTACCAGGCTGTTGGCAGAGCAAATTTCTGATGCAACTGAATGATAAATAAGATATAAATAATCTTCATTCGGTAATATTTAAGAAAGTAAATCATGCAAATTGCTGATATTGGCCCGCTTCCATTAACACTTATTGCGTCATTAGTAATTGCAGTTATTCTGTTAGCAATACGCGTGTTTGTTATGCAGCGTGTGCAACAAAAACGTCAGCGCGAGAATAGGCAAGAGACTGAGCGACTTAAATCGCTGGTGGCGGCATATCGTTCTCTTGCAGGTTCGTTTACGCCAGCGAGACAAGATCACACGCCTCAGTTAGAGGAAACGCTTGCTGACCTCATCTTATTTGGCTCTGTTGCCCAAGTTGAGTTAGCAGTAGCATGCGCAAACGGTTTAAAAAATGATGAGTATGTAGACTTTCAGCCGCTAATTAAATCTTTACGCTCTGATTTGCGAACTCAATTGGGTTTAGAGCAAATTCCAAGTAGTTTAGTCATGCCAGCATCAGGCCCAGCACGATTATCGCACTTAACGCATGTGGAAGACGAGGGCGGTGGCCGAGGAGAAGCTAAAGGTGGAGGCGCTGGAATGGGTGGAGGCGGTGCAGCAGCAGGGGCAGGTGGTTTGGGTGTAGGACTAATTGCAGCGGATGCTACTACCCAAAGGAGTAGTGGCAATTAAACTAATGCATTTAGTGGCCATTTATTCGTTTCTAACAATCCCTTGAATATGGGTCGGTCAATTACTCTTCCCACTTTGGATTCCAAACAACCTCCCAAAGATGGCCATCTGGATCTTGAAAATAGCCTGAATAGCCGCCCCAAATTGTATCATGTGCGGGTTTAACAATAATAGCACCAGCTGATTTTGCAAGTCCCATTACTTCGTCAACCTCTGACTTTGAAGAGACATTATGACCCAGTGTCATTTCGGTTGAACTGGCAGGCGAAATTGAAACACCTGAGTCATGTGCGATGCTTTTTCTAGGCCAAAGCGCTAGACGTAACCCTTCTTGAAGTTGAATAAAAGCCACAGAACCATATTCAAACTCATTACCGATGATGCCTTCACCAGGAAATCCAAGCCCTTCTCGATAGAAGTGCAGGGACTTTTTGAGATCGTTCACACCAATAGTGATTACCGTAATTCTAGGTTTCATCCTTAACTTTTCCTTCAGGGTTAACAATGATTAAAGTAGAAGTGTGCTTGCGTATATTAATCAATAGGAAGTTGGGACGCAAACCAGCACGATGCATTGCTTTAGGTAGAAAGTGAGTCTTGAAATGACAAAGGGTTAGCCTAAGCTAACCCCTTGTTTTAAATGGTGCGCCCGAAGAGATTCGAACTCCTGACCCCTTGGTTCGTAGCCAAGTACTCTATCCAGCTGAGCTACGGGCGCATGCGAACATTATACGCGGTACTGCATGTTTCTAAAAGCTAAAACTTGGCGGAGAGCGAGGGATTCGAACCCTCGATACAGATTTAAGCCCGTATGCTTCCTTAGCAGGGAAGTGCCTTCGACCACTCGGCCAGCTCTCCGTTTTATTCAAACTACGCTTTGTTGCAAGGGCGCGATATTACTTGAAACGCCCCTAAAAATCAATGAAAACTAGGCTTATGTTCCTTCTAATTCAAATGCTTTGTGTAGAACCCTTACTGCCAGTTCCATATATTTTTCTTCTACTACCACCGCAATTTTGATTTCGCTGGTAGAGATCATTTGTATATTAATACCTTCTTCAGCCAGTGTCCTAAACATTTGGCTGGCAATGCCAACGTGCGAGCGCATGCCTACACCCACCACAGCCACTTTGGCGATTTTGTCGTCACCAATAACTTCACGCGCTTTAATAAACCCTTGCACTTTGTCTTTAAGTATCGCCAAAGCTTTATTCATCTCGTTTTTGTGTACGGTAAATGTGAAGTCAGTTTCACCGTTCGCACTTACGTTTTGAATAATCATATCAACGTCAATATTGGCATCAGCAATCGGGCCTAAAATTTGGTAAGCGATGCCTGGTGTATCAGGTACGCCCAGTACTGTGATTTTGGCTTCATCGCGGTTAAATGCAATGCCTGAGATAATGGGTTCTTCCATGTCGTTGTCCTTACTTGCTTCTTCAAATGTAATCAGTGTGCCGTCGCCTTCATCTTCAAAGCTAGAAAGCACACGCAACTTAACTTTATATTTACCTGCAAACTCTACCGAGCGTATCTGTAATACCTTGCTGCCTTGGCTGGCAAGTTCTAGCATCTCTTCAAAGGTGATTTTACTCAGGCGACGCGCTTCAGGCACTACGCGCGGGTCGGTTGTGTAAACTCCATCCACATCGGTGTAAATCTGGCATTCATCCGCTTTAAGTGCGGCAGCAAGCGCAACCCCGGTCGTGTCAGATCCACCGCGGCCAAGCGTAGTAATGTTGCCAAACTCATCTGCACCTTGAAAGCCTGCTACTACAACTACGTAGCCATCATTTAGGTCTTGTTTGATATTGTATTCATCAATATCTAGAATGCGTGCTTTGGTAAAAGCGGCATCAGTAAGGATTTTCACTTGTGCGCCAGTGTAACTTTTGGCTTTAATGCCAAGCTCTATTAAAGCAAGCGCAGTTAAGCCTATGGTCACTTGCTCACCGCTAGAAATCATTACATCCAGTTCACGTGGGTCTGGGTCTGGCATGATTTCTTTCGCCAGTGCAATTAGTTTATTGGTTTCCCCAGACATAGCAGAAACCACTACTACCACTTGGTGCCCCATGGCTTTGTAGCGTGCTACTCTTCTTGCAACGTTACGAATTCTTTCAGGATTCGCTACAGAGGTGCCGCCGTATTTTTGTACAATTAATGCCATAATTCGTTAAGCTTTAGTTGGTTTTTAATATTAAAGTTTAATTGGTTTAAATTTTACTGGTTTAAATTTTAAGGCTTACCCAGTCTTTTACACTTGCCAGAGCTTTGGGTAACTGGCTGGCATCAGTACCGCCCGCCATTGCCATATCCGGCTTTCCACCACCTTTGCCACCCACTTGGCTCGCCACATGGTTGACCAAATCTCCCGCTTTTAGTTTAGCGATTAAATCTTGGGTTACGCCAGCCGCCAAATTCACTTTGCCATCATTCACGCTAGCGAGCACAATCGCAGCAGTTTTAAGCTTGTCCTTTAGTTTATCCATCGTTTCACGCAAGGCGTTAGCGTCAGCGCCTTCCAGTGTGGCCGCAAGCACTTTTACACCATTAATTTCAATGGCTAGGCTGGACAAGTCGTCCCCTTGGCTGGCGGCGAGTTTCGATTTTAAACGCGTTAATTCTTTTTCCAGCGAGCTTGCACGGTCGCTTAACTGTGCCACTTTGTTGGTGATTTCACTGCTTGGCGCTTTCAAATCACTCGCCAGTTGGTTGATTAAGGCTTGTTGCGCGTTAATTAGTTTCAGTGCGCCATTGCCGGTAGTGGCTTCCACGCGGCGCACCCCAGCCGCTACACCGCTTTCGGCGAATATCTTAAATAGGCCAATGTCGCCAGTACGTCTAACATGCGTGCCGCCGCATAATTCGCGGCTACTGCCAATATCCAATACACGCACTTCATCGCCATACTTTTCGCCAAACAACATCATTGCGCCGGTTTTTTGTGCGGATTCAATATCCATGATGCGTGCTTGCGTGGCTTCGTTAGCGAGGATTTCTGCATTCACAATCGCTTCTACTTTGGCAATTTCATCATCAGTCATCGGGGCGTTATGTACAAAGTCAAAACGGGTTTTATCGCTATCAACCAAGCTGCCTTTTTGTTGCACATGTTCGCCTAAAACTTCGCGCAAGGCTTTGTGCATCAAATGCGTGGCAGAATGGTTGCGCACAGTATCTGCTCTAGAAGCCAAATCTACATTGGCCTTTACGGTGTCGCCTACATTCAGCGTACCTGTTTTTAAAATGCCATGATGCCCAAATACGGCAGCTTGAATCTTCTGTGTATCTTCTACTGCAAAAATACCATTATCACTTTTAAGGCTACCGCTATCGCCAACTTGACCGCCAGACTCTGCGTAGAACGGGGTAACGTCCAAAACAACGATGCCTTGGTCGCCTTCATTTAAGGTGTTAACCGGTGAGCTATCTTTGTAGAGTGCGAGTATTCTTGCACTGGTTTCTAAGGTTTCGTAACCTTTAAAATCAGTGTTGGCACCTGTGTATTCGACATTGGTAGCGCCTTTAAACTTGCCGGCTGCACGCGCTTGGTCTTTTTGACGCGCCATCGCTGCATCAAACGCTGCCGTATCGACGATGACATCACGTTCGCGACAAATGTCAGCGGTTAAATCCAGTGGAAAACCATAGGTGTCATGTAATTTAAATGCAGTTTCACCGTTAAAAATTTGCTTGGTATTAGCAAGCTCTGTTTCCAAAATCGCCATTCCATTTTCAATGGTTTCAAAGAAGCGGTCTTCTTCCAATTTCAGCATATCCATAATGCGCGCTTTGTTTGCAACAAGCTCAGGGTAAGCTTCACCCATCATGGCGACTAAATCAGGCACAATCTTGTAGAAGAAAGCGGCGCGACTACCCAGCTTATAACCATGCCGAATAGCACGGCGGATGATGCGGCGCAACACATAGCCGCGGCCTTCATTACCAGGAATCACGCCATCAGCGATTAAGAATGAGCAGGCGCGAATATGGTCAGCCAGCACTTTTAGACTTGGGCTGCTTAAATCGGGTGTTTTAGTTTCACGTGCAGCCGCGGCAATCAGCGCGGTAAAAATATCAATCTCGTAATTGGCGTGTACGTGTTGCAACACCGCAGAGATGCGCTCCAAGCCCATGCCAGTATCCACGCTAGGCTTAGGCAATCTATGCATTACGCCAGCTTCATCGCGGTTAAACTGCATAAAGACGTTGTTCCAGATTTCGATAAAGCGATCACCATCCTCATCTGGGCTGCCTGGCGGGCCACCAAAATGGTGTTCACCGTGGTCGTAGAATATCTCGGTACATGGGCCGCACGGGCCAGTGTCACCCATCATCCAAAAGTTATCTGAAGCGTAGCGCGCGCCCTTGTTATCACCAATGCGGATAATGCGCTCGGCGGGCACGCCTATTTTTTTATTCCAAATATCGTATGCTTCGTCATCTTCTGCATACACCGTGACGGTGAGTTTGTCTTTTGGTAGCTTAAATACGTCGGTTAAAAGCTCCCATGCGTAGCTGATCGCATCTTCTTTAAAATAATCACCGAAGCTGAAGTTGCCCAACATTTCGAAAAACGTGTGGTGACGTGCGGTGTAACCAACATTCTCGAGATCGTTATGTTTACCGCCAGCACGCACACATTTTTGACTGGATGCGGCGCGGGTATAGGCGCGTTTATCAAAGCCTAAAAACACATCTTTAAATTGATTCATGCCTGCATTAGTAAACAGCAGGGTAGGGTCGCCGTGCGGCACCAGAGAGCTGGATGCAACTACGGCATGGCCTTTGGAGGCGAAGAAATCAAGAAACGCTTGCCGAATCTCGTTACTGCTAGGGTTTGCGCTTAATTTAATTGTCATCTTCTAATTTACTATTCAGTACTTTTTTAATCACATCAAAACCGAAACCGCGGCTTTGTAAAAATCTTGCTTGTCTAGCCCATTCGTCACGGCTTGCAGGGATGGCTTTGAATTTTTTGCGCCAGATTTCCTTGGCGTTGTCCAACTCATTTTCTTTTACCTGCTCTATGGCAGTTTCAATTAAATCCTGTGAAACGCCTTTTTCACGCAACTCATTGGCGATTTTTGCACTACCAAATTTATGCGAACGCGCATGCACAATTTGCTCGGTAAAACGTGCATCTGAAAGCCAGCCACGTGTTTTAAAGTCTTCTAAAATTTCCGTGACAACCTCAAAGCTTTCGTCTTCTTCAAGGTAAGTTTTCAGCTTTTGGCCTAGCTCAGCGTAGGAATACTCACGTTTTCCGAGATATTCTAACGCGCGTTGCCGCAAGCTTTTAGGCTGGAATTTTATTAGTCGTCCTCTGTACGAGGAGCTGTCATGCCGTCTGCCAGTTGCTTAGCATTAGCACGAATTTTAGCTTCAATTTCTTTGGCGACTTCTGGGTGCTCACGTAAATACTCTTTAGCGTTTTCTTTACCTTGGCCAATTTTTTCGCCATTGTAGGCATACCAGGCACCGGCTTTCTCCACAAATTTTAAGTTTGAACCTAGCTCGATAATTTCGCCTAAACGTGAAATACCTTCACCATACACAATTTCAAACTCAGCTTGCCTAAACGGCGGCGCCACTTTATTTTTGATGACTTTAACGCGCGTCTCGCTACCGATCACTTCGTCACCTTTTTTAATCGCGCCAGTGCGTCGAATATCTAAGCGTACAGAAGCGTAAAATTTAAGTGCATTACCGCCCGTGGTGGTTTCTGGGCTGCCAAACATGACGCCGATTTTCATGCGGATTTGGTTAATAAAGATCACCATCGTATTGGTGCGTTTGATGTTGCCTGTGAGCTTACGCAAAGCTTGTGACATTAAACGTGCTTGCAGGCCCATGTGTGAATCACCCATTTCGCCTTCAATTTCAGCACGTGGGGTGAGCGCTGCCACAGAGTCGACAACAACGATATCAACAGATCCGCTACGCACTAGCATGTCGACAATTTCTAGCGCTTGCTCGCCCGTGTCAGGCTGTGAAATCAGTAGTTCAGGCACGTTGACGCCTAATTTGGCAGCATACTGCGGGTCTAGCGCGTGCTCGGCATCGATAAACGCTGCGACACCACCCAATTTTTGCATTTCGGCGATGACTGATAATGTCAGTGTGGTTTTGCCAGATGACTCAGGCCCGTAAATCTCGATGACGCGACCACGTGGCAAACCGCCAATGCCCAATGCAATATCTAAGCCTAGCGAGCCAGTAGAAACCGCTTGAATATCTTCGCCTACTGCAGCATCACCCATTTTCATAATCGAGCCTTTGCCAAATTGCTTTTCAATTTGTGCAAGTGCCGCGGCTAGCGCTTTGCTTTTGTTGTCATCCATGGGTTTTTACCTTTAATTTGAAGTGCTTAATGGGCTATTAAATCAACTTGCAATTATTCCATAAATTGCTGTTTAAGGTAAGCATTGCCAGACCCAATGCGCATGTATTTGTTTTTATCTCTAAGTAAACTTTATGTAATATTTTGCGTTTTAAGCATAGGGAGAATTTTTTTACGGAGGACAACATGAAAATTTTACGTTCATTAGTTGCAGTATTAGCCATTGGAGCAGCCACAATATCCACAGCCAATGCACGCGACTCTTTTAGTTTAGGTATTAACATTGGCGGTTTCGGCTATGCACCACCTGTGGTTTACCACGCACCACCAGTGGTTTACCACGCGCCGCATGCCTATTATTATGAACCCGTGCGTACTTATTATCACGCGCCAGTAGTGTCATTTGGTTATTATGACGGTGGCGGCCACCGCTACAATGGTCACCGCCATCATAATGCTAAGCATGGATGGGGTAATGGTCATCGTGGCCATAATGATGGCCATCGAGGTGGTCACCGTGGTGGAAACCACCGCGGTCACCACTAGTTAGGCAAACTTAATTAGTTTGCTTTAATGATTCAACAAGCTGCTGCATTAAAAAAGCAGCGGCTTGTTGACGTATTTGTTGGCGATCGCCTGTGAAATGTCGCGTTGTCGTGCTGGTGGCTTGGTTCGAGTTGGCCCAAGCAAAACACACTGTGCCAACGGGCTTTTGTGCATTACCGCCATCTGGCCCGGCAATGCCAGTAATACTACCAGCAATGGTTGTTCGGCTGTGCTTTAAAGCGCCTTGAACCATTTCAATGGCGGTTTGCTCGCTTACTGCGCCAAATGTCTCTAATGTTTGGGGTAACACTCCTAACATGTGAATTTTTGCCTGGTTACTGTAAGTTACAAACCCGCAATCGAACCAAGCTGAGCTACCTGCCACGCGGGTGATGGCTTCAGCAACCATGCCGCCTGTGCAAGATTCCGCCAGCGCCAATTTCAGATTGCGCGCTTTTAGCACTGCGCCTATTTCTGTAGCCAATGCAGTGAGCGTTGCCTCCAAATCAGTTAGCAATATGTTTTGTTCCGCCATCGCTTAGCCAATATAAATAACCATATGCAATCAACCACATACACAAGCCTGCGTAAATTGCTGCCAATAAATCATCAAACATCACTCCAAAACCGTTCTTAAGTTTTGCGTCAAATTGGCGAATTGGGAACGGCTTCCAAATATCAAATAATCGAAACAGTGCAAATGCCATTAACCATGCAAGCCAATGTGGTGGCGTGATAGTAAGCACTAACATCATGGCTACAATTTCATCCCACACAATGCCTCCATGGTCAGCAACGCCTAGATCTTTACTGGTTTTGTGGCAAAAATAAACACCCGCGATAAATAGCCCTGCGATGATGGCTAGCTGCATGTGCAGCGAATAGCTAACAATAAGCCAAAAAAGCGGCAGGCCAACTAAAGTGCCAAAAGTACCTGGTGCTTTTACTGCTAAACCACTACCAAAACCCAGCGCAAAAAAGTGGGCGGGGTGAGACAATAAAAATTCAATATCTAGCTTAGGCAAAGTGATCAAACCCCTGTTTTAAAAGACTTAAAGGCATATGTTTAAACAGGGGTTGCAAGCCACTATCTGTAGGGACAGCGGGTTTATAAGTACTTGCGATACAAGTTAAAAGGATATTCTGTTGCTGGCTCAATAGTTGGATTTCACCTCTTTTACTGTGCGGTGCAGTAAAGCACAACTCGTAATCATCACCACCTGCCAGCACGCTTTGCTGAATTAACGGATCGTGCAGATTTTTTACATGATAAAGCGACATTGGTAAGCGTTCTATATGTATTTCTGCTCCTAAGTTTGACGCCTTCAACACGTGACCTAAATCAGCCAATAATCCATCTGAAATATCAATGCAGCTAGTCGCAATATCTCTTAAAGCCAACCCTAGACCTGCGCGCGGCATCGGCCTGCAGAGCGCATGAATATTGGATTGCAGGACGTCATTTTCTAGTTTTATTTTGCCTTGCAAATGTGCCAAACCTAGTGCAGCACTTCCAATCTGGCCGCTCACCCAAATATCGTCACCTGGTTGCGCGCCACTGCGTTTAAGCGCTTTGCCTGTTGTCACTTCGCCCATAATCGTGATGCTGATATTCAGTGGGCCTTTTGTCGTGTCTCCACCAATGAGATCAATACTAAACGCTTCTGCACATGTAAAAAACCCGCGTGAAAATTCAGATAGCCAGCTTTCATCAACTGCAGGCAAAGCAATCGCCAAAGTTGCCCACTTGGCTTTCGCGCCCATGGCGGCCAAGTCTGAAATATTGACAGCAAGTGACTTCCAGCCGATATCATAAGGAGCCGCATCGTGAAAAAAGTGCGTGCCGACAACGGACATATCGGTAGAAACTACCAGTTGCATTCCTTCGTCAATGGTTACCAGCGCTGCGTCATCTCCTACACCTAAATCGGTGTGGCGCGTTGGACGGGTGAAGTATTTCTGGATCAGGTTAAATTCATCCATGTTTACTGTGCAGCCGGTCTTTTATATATATTTAAGGTGTAAATTACAAAAGCAATCCCAACTAAATCAGCCAGCCAGTCGGCAACACTGCCAGTTCTTGTGTGGGTGAACAACGATTGCGCTTGTTCCATTAAACCGCTGTAAATTACTAAACCCAGACAAATATAAAGTTCTTGTTTTGGGTGGGCCTTAAGACCTAGATAGGTGAGTAGGGCAAAAATAATGGCGTGTTCTAATTTGTCTTTAGGCCAAGTTTGTGGTGTTGGTTTCACCTCTAACAGTAGGAAAAAAGTGATTGCGGCGATCAAACCCCAAAATAACAGGGTAAAAATTAATTTTTTATTCAACATGTTAGATAGTTTATTCTTATTTTTTGGGTCGAAATGCTTTGCAAATGGTTTCATTGGTTTCAAGGTAAGGCATCGGTTTTTCACCAGTAGCCAGTAAGTCCAAGCAATAGGGCACTGCGGCAAAAATACCATGCACTTTTATGGATGCATTTTCGCCTTTTAGGCCTTCCAGTGTTTGTGCAATTGCTTTCGGTTGGCCTGGCAGGTTAATGATTAAGCATTGTTTGCGAATGACGGCAACCTGTCTTGATAAAATAGCGGTTGGGACAAAGTTGAGGCTAATTTGGCGCATTTGCTCCCCAAATCCTGGCATCTCCTTGTCGGCAATATTCAGTGTTGCTTCTGGCGTTACATCGCGCAGCGATGGCCCTGTGCCGCCAGTGGTAAGAATCAAGTGGCAACCTTGATAATCCACTAAGTCAATTAAAGTCTCTTCAATATCGCTTTGTTCATCGGCAATTAAGCGCGCTTCAATGATAAATGGTGAAACAATGGCGCGGCCAAGCCATTCATTCAAGCTGGGGATGCCCTTGTCTTCGTAGACTCCAGCGGACGCGCGATCGCTAATAGAAACTAAGCCGATTTTGCAGGATATGTGGTTAATTTGAGACGTCATGTGAATTGTTTAATAACTTTTCTGTCTAGCTTGTGTATATAGATTGTATTATGACAAAAATATTGGAGATTTAAACATGCAAAAAATATTACTGGGCTTAATGTTAACGCTTTTGTGCAACTTGCAGGCATTTGCTGCAGATAACCCCTATGAGAAAAATTATAAAGCCCAAAACACAGGCGCTTTGGTTTCACTACAGGTTAACCCAGATACTAAAATGTATGTGAGCAATCACAAAGATAAAGACAACATCAGTATGCTGGAAAATGGCTACGATATGATGGGCACTACCGGCTTTGAAGGGGGTGAAGTGCCTGCAGAGCTAGCCCTGCAACATGCCAAGGCAATCAAAGCGGACACGGTTTTGGTCTACACTAAATACGGCGCTGCACGGACAGCCGCTTCTAAAATTGATACGTATAAAGAAGCCGCAAAAAAGAATGGCGGCGAGATTGATGAAAAAGATTTAATTGAAGATGACATCAAATATAAATATTTCGCCAGCTATTGGGCCAAGTTGCCACCGCCGTTGTTGGGTGTACATGTCATCAAATTAGCACGCTCTGCAGATGAAGAAAATCCGCAAAAACAGCTGCTTAAAGGCTTGAATGTGCTGGCTGTGGTAAAAGGATCTCCAGCTGAAGCCGCGGGTATTGAGCGAGGTGACATGTTGTTGAAGGTCAATGACACTGAGTTAAATAAGGCAGAAGAGTTGGCGAAAATAGTGCGCCAATATCAAGGTAAAAGCGTAACGATTGCTTATGAGCGTGATGGGGATGCCAAAACCGCGCAAGCAACGCTTAATACACGGAACTAGGTGTGGTAGTTAACATTAAATTAAAAATAGGATTGCAGCAACAATAGTTGGTGGTAATGCTCCGGCTAGCAATTGCCCTGCTCCAATCGAAGCATCGTTGAACCCTTGTTTTAAAAGAGATATACCAGCAGGATTGGGTGCGTTGGCAATCACTGTTAAACCGCCACCTGTCACTGCACCGGCCATTAGCATGTATTTAGCTTCATCCGACATGCCGCTGATTAATGACCCCAAATAGGTAAGGGCTGCATTATCGGTAATTGCGGTTAGAGCCGTCGCACCAAAAAACAATTCTAGCGGTGCCAAGCTGGACACAATGGGTTGTAACCACCATTGCTGCATGCCGCCTAACACCACAAGCCCTGCTAAAAAGAAGCCAACTAATAAACCTTCTTTAAGCAATAAAGGGGATTGATAACGCTCATAGGCTTGTGTAAACCCTAAAAATAGTAGGAATAGGCCAAAAAATATCACTGGGTGGTGCGCAAAAAAAACCACTCCCACTAAAAATGCGATATGAATCAAGCAAATGGCTGCTGGAATACGCTGCTCTTTACGTGATTCGCTTGCAGGTGGCATGTTCTCTAAATGCTTTCGCAGTAAATAACTGACGAAGGAGGCGTTAATGATGACAGCAATGGCGGCACGCCAGCCAAACGTGCTTGCCATAAATGCAGAGTCCCATTGCCAAGCATTCGCAACCATTAGTACTGGAGGCGCTGCATATGAGGTTAAGATGCCACCAATAGAAATATTGACGAAGAGGACACCAAGAGTGGCATATTTAAGCCATTCTGGCATGCCCTTTGTGAATACTTGCGGGGCCAGCATAAGTGCAGCAAGTGTCATTGCGGCAGGCTCAGTAATGAATGATCCCAATAGTGGCACAATGGCTAGACTTAACCACACTTGGGCAAGCAATGAATTTGTAGGCATGAACTTGCTAATGGTTTTTATCGAGCCTCGTACTACGCCTAGCAAAGGACGTGATGCTGCAACCACCATAATGACAAATACAAATAAGGGTTCGGTGTAGTGGCGTGATTCTACATATTGAATCGCACTATCGCCACCCGATATTAGGGCTAATAAACCAATTAAAATAAACGCCCAAAAACCAAACACCACCTCTACTTCGCCCAGTAAATGGAATAATCCTGCATGGCTTGGATGGCGGTGCGCAAGCACTTCAAACGATTTTGCAAAAAAAGTATGCAGTAGTGCCAGCGCAAAAATAACTGCAGCTAGTATGTTGATGTTTGCTGCCATTAAGCTGGATGCCCACTTTCGATTATTTCGCGAATGAGTTTAAATAACTCGCGGCTACTTTTAGGCGGCTTGTTTGCAGCAGCTTCTTTTTGCGCATTACGAATCAGTGTGCGCAGTTGCTGGCTATCGGTATGTGGATGTGCCACTAAAAACTCAGAAACTGCATCTGCATTTTCAATCATGCGATCGCGCCAGCGCTCCATGCTATGAAAACGTGCATTTTCTTGTGTGTTTTTGCCCTCCCAAGCCTGCAATTGCTCAACGATGGGTGCGCTATCAATATCGCGCATGAGCCTGCCTAAATATTGCATTTGTCGGCGGATGGCGCCATTTGCCGTTAACCGCTTGGCTTCAAGCACCGCATCAAATAAGGTCTCTGGCAGTGCCAATTTAATCAATTTGTCTTTAGGTAAATCTACCAAGCTTTTGCCTATGCTTTGCGCAACATCTGCCTCAGCTTTTAGCTTGGTTTTGCTTAATGGTTCAATTGTTTCGTTGTTTTCAGTCACGGTGTAGTGGGCTTTGTTGATGGCTACGGTATGATAGCAGTTTTAGCGATTTTGCTTTGATGAAATAGTTTGCTTAAACGAAAAGAATTTATGGAATTGGATGCTTTAAAACAAATTTCTCAAGATGTACTCAAGCTGGCTAGAGCGGCAGGCGCGTCGTCGGCCGAAACTGAGGTGAGTTTTGGCACAGGACAGAATGTATCGGTGCGCTTGGGTGAGACTGAAAATATTGAATACAACCGCGATAAAGGCGTTTCTGTAACCGTGTATTTTGGGCAACAGAAAGGTCATGCAAGTAGCTCTGATTTAAGCCCTCAAGCACTTAAAGACACGGTAGAGGCTGCCTGTAATATTGCAAAATACACTGCCAAAGATGCTTTTTGTGGCTTGGCCGATGCCAATTTAATGGCCACTGATATGCCAGACTTAGATTTGTATCATCCATGGAATATTACTGTGGAAGAGGCTGCAGAGTTGGCAAAAGCCTGTGAAGCGGCTGCCCTGGATGTAGATAAAAAACATATTACCAACTCAGAAGGTGCAGGTGTTTCAACCAGTGAAAGTGTGTTTGCCTACGCCAATACTCACGGCTTTGTGGGTGGTAATAGAAGTTCTCGCCATAGTATTAGCTGCTCCGTAATCGCAGAACATGATGGTGCTATGCAGCGCGACTATTGGTACAGCAGCGCGCGCGATATGCGCGACATGGAGTCTGCCGAGTATGTTGGCAACTTGGCGGGACAACGTACGGTAAAAAGATTAGGCACAAAGCCAATTAAAACTGGGCAATACCCTGTGTTGTTTGAAGCACCCCTTGCAAGTGGCTTGATTTCATCACTGATAGGCGCGATTTCAGGTGGTAATTTATATCGTAAATCTTCATTTCTACTAGATAGCCTGAACAAACAAATTGCCTCACCCTTGCTCAATATTGAGGAGCTACCGCATCTTAAAAAAGGCATTGCAAGCAGCAGTTTTGACAGTGAAGGGGTGGCAACGAAAGCGCGACAACTGGTGGAAAATGGGGTGTTAAACGGTTATGTGCTTGGCAGCTATTCTGCGCGAAAATTAGGCCTGCAAACGACGGGTAATGCGGGTGGTAGTCATAACTTAATCGTGGCGAGTACTGGCGAAAATTTCGAACAGTTACTGCAGAAAATGGGTACCGGCTTACTGGTAACTGAGGTGCTGGGTCATGGTTTAAATATGGTGACAGGTGATTATTCGCGCGGTGCTGCTGGTTATTGGGTGCACAATGGTGTGATTGCGCATCCGGTAGAAGAAATTACCATAGCGGGCAATATGCAGGATATGCTGCAACATATTGTGGCGATAGGTTCGGATATCATTAAACACAGTAGCAAGCAAACAGGGTCGATCCTGATTGGGAATATGATGGTTGCAGCAAGCTAGCGTCAAGAAAGCTACTACCCATAAAATTTTCAAGTTTACTGTTTTTTAAGATACCAAACCAGACGCACTATTGATAGAAAAGCAGCTTGATAAAATTAGGCCAATAAAAAGCCCCATGTAGGGGCTTTTTATTGCGATTAGTAAGTTACATTGTTTCTGGTAACTCTTCTACTTTATCTTCGTCTGCAGGTTCAAAACCATCATTGGTTGGATTCACAGTGCCGTTGCCATCTGCAATCAAGCTCTCACGACGTTGCAAGTAGGCGTCGCGCATAAAGGCATACGGATCTAGCGATGCGTCGTCTACAATGTCTTTCGCATCGAGTAACTCAGTGCGCTTATCTACCAACTGCGCGGCGCGCAACTGATTGTGTAAGCGAACTTCACCAATATTGTGCGTGTAGGTAATTGGATCTGTCGTCACAGTATCAAACACCAAACCACCAGCATCACGCAGTGTGCTTGCCCCTAAAATTGGCAACACTAAATAAGGACCATTTCCCACGCCCCAATAGCCTAGCGTTTGGCCAAAATCTTCTTTGCGTTGTGCAATACCATCCATGCCCGCGACATCTACAAAGCCGGCTAAGCCAAAGGTGCTATTGATGATAAAGCGGCCAGCATCAGTGAACGCATTAGCGAATTTAAGTTGCAGTAAATCGTTTAAAACAGTGGTGATGCTGCCTAAGTTATTGAAGAAGTTATTAAAACCTTTGCGTACTGGTGTTGGAGTAATGGCCTTGTAAGCAGTGGCCACTGGCTTCATTGCATATTTATCCGTCACATCGTTAAATTTATAGATGCCGCGGTTAATCCCTTCCAGCGGGTCTTTATTATTAGAAGAGGCGCAGCCAGTCACCAATAAGACCACCGCACAACTGAGCAGAAAACCTTTAAATTTTGATTGCATGTTTTATCGCTTCTTCTTAGATTTAATTTTATTTATCATTTGTAATTATTAAATAGCGGTAGGTAACAAACTTTACACAACATATTATCGCTGACTGACACTAATGTTGTCTAGTGTTAACCTTAGCCGCTTTATATGATTGCCACTATGTTGTTTATGCACAACAAATGTATCAAGTAACACTAAGCAACAACTATGCCTCATTTACTCTTTGTTTAATTGCATTTTGTTCAGGCTACGCGTTTTATACAAATCTAGCGCCAATGCACGTTGTACAGCGTGATCCACCACCGGTTCAGGATAATCTTTGCCAATAACCACACCAATAGACTGTTGCCGAAGCGGAGGAATTAACCAAGGTGCGTGTATTTCTTTGTCACTGCACTGACTCAATTCTGTCACATATTTACGAATAAACTTACCTGTAGCATCAAACTTTTCACTTTGAGTGATGGGATTAAAGATGCGAAACCACGGTTGTGCATCACACCCAGTGCTAGCCGCCCACTGCCAGCCTCCATTATTAGCGCTTAGGTCAAAATCAATTAAATGTTCAGCAAAATAGCGCTCACCCCAGCGCCAATCAATAAGCAAGTCTTTTACTAAGAAACTGGCTGTTACCATGCGCAGCCTATTGTGCATATAGCCGGTTTGGTTGATTTGGCGCATCGCCGCATCAATCAATGGGTAGCCGGTTTTGCCCTCGCACCACGCCTTAAATAACGCAGGATTATTTGGAAAAGCCAGATGTTCGAACTCAGCCTTGAAGGTTTTGCCCGTCGCTACATGCGGATTGTGATGCAAAATCTGAAAATAGAAATCGCGCCAAATCAACTCATTTAGCCAGGTCTGGGAGCCAGTATTGGCAAGGTCTCTGGCTTGCCTCGCTAGATGTCGGATAGACACAGTGCCAAAGCGCAAATGTACAGACAGATAGGAGACACCCTTTACTGCTGGAAAGTCACGCGCATCTTTGTATTGATGCATGCGATCGGTAAACTCTTCAAATAGTTGTTTACCACCATGCATGCCCGTTGGCAATCGCATGCTACTTAAGTTGGTGCGGGCAAAACCTATGGCTTCTAGGCTAGGCATTTTGGTTGCCGCAAACTTTTCTCCTGTTTGCGCTAAATTTTGAATGTAACTATCGACTGGATAAGGTTTTAAATAAAAGTCATCGAGTTTTTTAAGGTGTGCGTTTTTGTAAGGTGAAAAAACAGAATAAGGCTTGCCACTTAAGCTTAGCACTTCGTCTTTTTCAAAGATGACTTGATCTTTAAAATCATGAAATTCGATGTTACTTTTGAGGAGTTGTAGTGCGACTTTTTCGTCTCTTAGCACCGCGCTTGGTTCATAATCGCGGTTGGTAAATACTGCTTTTACATTTAGTTCGATAGCGAGTTTGGGAATAATATCGGTCGCTTTGCCAAGCTTTACAATCAGGTCGCCCCCGCTGGTTTGCAGTGCAACTTTTAGTTCACGTATACATTCCCAAATAAACTCGACTCGGCGATCTTGTTTATTCTCAAGTTTGTCCAGAATTAGGGTGTCAAATAAAAATACGCAATACACCTGCTTTGAAGTTTTAAGCGCGTAATAAAGAGCGGCATGATCATAATCACGTAAGTCACGCCTGAACCAAACCAGAGATTTTGTGTAAGTCATGCAAACCAAAGACAGCCCATTGGCTGTCCAGTTTAGCAAAACCTCAGGATTTTATTTGGTTTTAAGTTGTAAATTTAGCCTCTGGCGCCAAATTTATATTTATCAGTGACGTTATCTGAGTTTTTTGTAGGCTCTTCGGCAGATTTGGCTGTACCTTGCGCATTAAGTTTATTGCGTAAGGTGAGGGATAACAGCAGGAGCTCTTCTTCCGCATTCGCATCAATTTGTTGAAATATGCTATTGCGATAGATTTCGTCGTTTGCGAGCAAGTTTGAATCTACAGCGCCAATTAGTTTGCGCGCCTGAATAGTGAAACGCGCAAGCAATATCATTGTATCGTTATCCATTAGATGATACTCCCATAAATTTTATTATTTAAGAGCACTGTTCATCTCAACGACGTTGCTGAGTATTGCTTGTATCAAGCTTCGTTGCTTGGCACTATCGACTGTGCGACTTATAAGTCTGCGGCGATAATACGGCATTGTAATCATTATTGCAATATGACTAATAATTCAAATGCTTTGATTTGACGAAGCCAACAATTCGCTAGGAACTGATCGGAAAAACTGTACACGCTAACACACGGTAGATTAACTTCTAGCACCGTACATGTATTTTTTTTGTTCAACCGCCTCTACTGCTTTGATAGGTACTACTCTAGTTGCAGCAGGAGTTGCAGAAACAGCCATCATGCCCAACATGTTCTGGACTTCCAGCGATAGTAAAATGAGTTCTTCATCTCCCATTTCAGATACTTTTTGGAAGATCTGTGCGCTGTACTCACTGTCTTTAATTAATTTGGCAGGGTTAACAACGCCAATGAGTCTTCTGGCAGACACTGAAAACTTTGATAGTAAAACTAAGCCTCGGTTTTCCATATAAAATCCTTGATCTTAATATTGTCTCAAAATGATGCTCAAATTATAGAGCAATTCCTTTTTTGGTGCGCTTTCCATACAAAATGAGAAGTTATACCACTTTGTACAGTAGTTAAGCATTTAGCATGCCAGCATGTAGAAAATTATTCGCGGTGATAAGGGTGGTTGTGAATCACCGAAAGTGCGCGGTAGAGTTGTTCCGCTATTAGGATGCGCACCATTGCATGCGGAAGAGTGAGTTTGGATAAGCTCCACAGCCAGTCTGCTTTTTGTTTAACTGAGGTGTGTAAGCCATCCGCGCCACCGATGACAAAGGCGATGTCCCTGCCACTAGTGACGCTGCCATCTAGCCAGTTTGAGAATCTATCGGCTAGTTGCAGAGTAGTGACTTCATTGCCGCGCTCGTCCAAGGCTACAAGATAATCGCGACCAATCACATCCAAAATGCGTTTGGCTTCGATGAGTTGGATGTTCTCTGTGCTATTGCCAGCGGCGCGTTTCTCGGGTTTGATGTCCACAATCTCTACCGTTGCTTCTCGGGGCATGCGTTTGGTGTATTCAGTGCAAGCGAGCGTCACCCAATCCGGCATTTTATGTCCAACCGAGATAACGCGTAGCTTCATCGTTGCACGCTATCTGGCTGGCGATTAGGCCGCTTTAATATGGCTGCGGCGCGCTTCGCCTTCCGTCCACAACTGCTCGAGATTGTAATAAGCGCGAGTGGCTGGCACCATAATGTGCACGACAATGTCGTCTAAATCTACTAGTACCCACTCACCATCTTTTTCGCCTTCCGTACCGCGAATAGGATAGCCCTTTTCTTTAATCTTTTCGCGTACATTATCGGCAATAGCCTTGGCTTGGCGGCTGGAACTGGCGCTTGCCACAATCATATAATTGGTGAGGCTGGTCAGCTTACGTACATCCATTACGGTAATATCAAAGCCTTTAATATCTTCAATGGCGTCAATCACCGCCAGTTTCATTGCTTCTAGATCAAACATCAGGCTGCCTTGTGGTGAGGTTGTTGCGGCGGAATTTCGCGTTTTTCGTGTGTAATACGGTTTTTAGCATCTACATACACCAATTGAGGAGCATATTTTTCTAGCTCAAGCTCATTGTAATTGGCATAACTGGCAATGATGATGATGTCTTTGGGGTGCGCTTTATGTGCAGCCGCGCCATTCACAGAAATGATGCCAGAATTGCGCTCGGCACGAATCGCATAAGTGCTAAAGCGTTCGCCATTGGTCACGTTATAGATGTTAATTTGCTCATACTCTTCAATGTCGGCCGCTTGCAGCAATGCCTCATCAATGGCGCAGCTGCCTTCGTAATGCAGTTCGCTATGTGTCACATGGACGCGGTGGAGCTTGGATTTAAGCATGGTTCTTTGCATTACTTACCTTCGTTATTGCTTGTGAACAGGGATTGCATTATAGTCTTTTCAACGACTTAGCGCAAAATTCTATGTTATCAATCAAACGGGTTTTACCGCCTGTTTTGTTGGTTGTTTTAGCAGCACCCAAAACCACCAAGTCTTTATCTTTTGGTTTGGCTGGTTGTAGCGTTGCGGATGAGCGCACCGAGATGTAATCAACTTCCCACCCTTGTTGTGTCAGCATGTTAGTTGCTGCATTTTCCAACAATTCAAAATTAGATTCACCATTCTCAACATTGGTAACGATGTCATGCAAAGCCCTATTTAATTGGCTGGCAGCGGCGCGCTGTGCATCGTTCAAATAACCATTACGTGAGCTTAATGCTAGTCCGTTGGCTTCGCGTACAGTCTCACCCGCAATAATAGTTATGGGTAAATTAAATTGCCGCACCATCTCTTTAATAATAAATAATTGTTGAAAATCTTTTTTACCGAACACAGCAATATCCGGTCTTACTATATTAAACAGCTTCAATACCACAGTCGCTACTCCGGCAAAGTGGCTTAAACGCGTAGCACCACACAGCACACTGGCAATGGGTGGCGGCATAATCGTCATGCTTTGATTCAGGTTGCTCCCATCAAAGTCCGCATATATTTCGTTCACACTGGGTACAAATACCACATCGCAACCCGCTGCTTTCAGTTTTTCGCAATCCGCCTTCAAAGTGCGTGGGTAAGCCTCTAAATCTTCAGTTGGGCTAAATTGCAGTGGGTTCACAAATATGCTGACAACTACAAAATCCGCGTATTGTTTTGCTAGTTTTACTAAATGTACATGACCGGCATGTAGATTTCCCATGGTAGGCACGAAACCAACCCTGTGACCAATGCTGGCTTGGCTGGAAAGGGTTGTTCTAAGCGCAGCAATCGTTTCAATAGTTTGCATAGCGATATTTTAACGCAGATAATAGGTTTACTTATTTTGTTTTTAACTGCTTAGGACTCTATGCGCCATTTGTTATTGCCAATACTCAGCTTATTTTTGTTGTTTACATGTAACAAACCAGATGCGCCAGACACCCATACCCATGCGCCTTCTGGCTTGCCTATTAAAGCGGACAACGAGGTGTCATATATTCAAGATGGCACCTTTTGTTTTAGCAAGCACTTTAACCAAGATGTCACCTACGTTCAGTTGACCATTCTAGACGGCGCTGTCACAGGTAAAATGGACTGGATTCCTTACGAAAAGGATAGTGCACGCGGCACTTTACGCGGTTATGAAAACGCGGCGGGCGAGCTGGATTTGTTGTATGACTATATGATAGAAGGCAGCCGACAAACCGAGACCAAAATCATGAAAATTGAAAGCGGCAAATTGCTGGTAAAAGTTGGTGAGCTGCTAGACCCAAAAAACAACGGAAACTTGATTTATAAAGACGTAAGCCAAGCTAAATATTCAGAGGTACTAGAGGCTGAAACTTGCAAATAAACTAGTAACTGTGCTGAGAAGCAGGGAAACTTTTATCTTTGACAGCTTTTACATAAGCAGCTACAGCGTTTTGTACACTATTTGTATCTTGTAAAAAATTACGCACAAAACGCGGGTTTTTAAATTCATCAGGAGGCTTGCTGGCAGCTCCTGTATAAATGCCTAATAGGTCTTGCAAAACAAGCACCTGCCCACTGCAGTCGACACCCGCGCCGATACCAATAGTCGGGCAACTGATGCTTTCCGTGATTTGCTTAGCCAGCGTTGCAGGTACCATTTCTAGGAGCACAAAGCTGGCGCCTGCCTCGCTCATGTCTTTTGCATCTTGTAGAATCTGGGAGGCACTTTCGTCGGTTTTACCTTGAATTTTATACCCGCCGAGCTGGTTCACCGATTGTGGCGTAAAGCCTAAATGCGCACACACAGGAATGCCACGCTCAACCAAATAGCGCGCGGTATCTACGCGTTTCCCACCACCTTCGAACTTGACAATATGCGCGCCGCTTTTCACCAGCCACAGTGCGTTTTTATAGGCGGCTTCATTGTCCTGCTCATAACTGCCGATGGGCATATCTGCCATTATGACGGTATTAGGGGCACCATTTTTTACCATTTTAGTATGGTAAGTCATGTGGTGCATACTCACATTCAGGGTATTTTCTGCACCTTGCAACACCATGCCCAGTGAGTCACCCACCAGCAATATATCGACGCCGGCATATTCCATCAACTTGGCAAAAGTCGCGTCGTAACAGGTAAGCATGGCGATTTTTTCGCCAGATTTTCTTAAGATGTTGATTTTATCTAACAAGGAGTTGATCGCTTAAATAGCACTAATCAAAATTGGGATTAAAGTATTCGCGGCTGCTTTTAATTTGGCCAATGCGTTCAATCAGCAACTTAAGCGCGCTTGCATCTTTAATGATGTTGAGCTTTTCGTTATTTACTATCAATACCGGTGAAGCATCATATTTATGGAAGAACTCGCTGTAGGCATCAGCTAGACGTGCCACGTATTCGTGTGGGATTTCCTGTTCATAACTAATGTTGCGCTCTTCAATGCGCTCCACCAGTGCGTCCACAGGCGTTTGCAGGTAGACGATCAAATCTGGACGCGGCGATTTTAATTGCAAATGTGAGTAAATCTGGTGATACAGCGCGTACTCTTCATCGTCTAAATTTAATCGCGCAAATAGCGGATCCTTATCTAGAAAAAAGTCTGCCACTGTTGGCTGCGTAAACATATCGCGTTGCGTCATGTCTGCAATTTGGCGCGAGCGCTGAAATAAGAAAAACAATTGTGTG
Organism: Methylotenera sp.; assembly: GCA_036676175.1. Classification (GTDB taxonomy): domain Bacteria; phylum Pseudomonadota; class Gammaproteobacteria; order Burkholderiales; family Methylophilaceae; genus Methylotenera_A. The sequence goes on from JAKFDL010000023.1 coordinate 96,572, forward strand.
GGCAGTGCATATCGTTGCGCATCCTGGTAAAAGCGCGGTAGGAACGGGTTGACCTCAGCCTTTTCGCTGAGCAGTTGCACGTCAAATTTATCAGAAAGCTGCTGCGCCAGCGTGGTTTTACCGCTGCCGATAGGGCCTTCAATCACAATGTAGGGATATTTATCGAAAATCATTATAATTTTTTAATGCCTTGTGTTTGAACACTTTGCGCTAATTTTACAATACTCTCGCCGCTGGGAGCGGTTAAATTTGGTGAAATTTCAATAAGTGGAATCAATACGAAAGCACGCTCAAACATCCGTGGATGCGGCAGGGTGAGTTTTTTAGTATGCATGGTAATGTTGTCATATAACAGCAAGTCTAAATCTAGTACGCGGGGTGCATTGGCAAATGGGCGTTCGCGCCCAGATTCGCTTTCAATATCCAGCAGCGCCTCTAATAGTGTTAGCGGCGGTAATTGCGTGCATATTTCAGCCACTGCATTAATAAAATCAGCTTGCTTTTCATAACCTACGGGTGCGCTTAGGTACAAACTTGATTGTTTGACTAGCCTGGTTTCGGCAATTTTATCAATGCTCTGCAAAGCGCGTATTACTTGGCTTGCTGGACAGTCTAAATCACCCGCTAAATTACTGCCAAGTGCAATATATGCGACAGACGACGGATTAGTCAATATGCTCACTGGCGACTGATTCCAGCAGCGTTTTGTCACTGTTGGCGGGTTTCTTGCGTTTGCGGCGACGTTTTTTCGGGCTGGTGTCGGGTAGCAGCATTTCGGTACGACGCTCTGTGCTGGCATCGGCAAACTCTGTCCACCAATCACCAATTTCCGGGTCGATTTCCCCAGATTCGCAGCGTAACAGCAAGAAATCATAACCTGCGCGATAACGTGGGTGGGTCAGCAGCGCGTAAGGGCGTTTGCCGGCACGTTGCTCAAAGCGCGGCTGCATGGCCCAAATTTCTTTCATGGTGGCAGTAAAGCGGTTATGGATGGCCATTTTCCCGGCCTGGATATCAATCACTTCATTCATCGCCATGTGCAGCGCGGGAATGGCATGTTCACCTTGCGCTTGGTATTTCTTCCATGCCACCAGCATTTCATGCCACAGTAGTGTGGCAAACAAAAAACTAGGGTTGCTGGATTTACCCGCGAGGATGCGATCATCCGTATTCTTAAGCGCCAGCATCACAAATTTTTCGCCCAACGGCTGCTCTAAAACAACGTCCAGCAGTGGCAACAAGCCATGATGTAGATGCTGCTCGCGCAGGGCATTAATACTTTCCACCGCATGACCAGATAAAAACAATTTCAGCATTTCATCAAACAAGCGGCTTGGGGGTACATCTTGCAGTAAATCGGCCAGCTTTTGAATTGGCACCTGCGTACTTTTTTCTATTTTTAAACCTAACTTGGCTGAGAGCCTTACTGCGCGCAGCATACGCACCGGGTCTTCTTGGTAGCGGGTGGTCGGGTCGCCAATCATGCGTAGCAAATTGGCTTTTAAATCGGCTACGCCATTGTGAAAGTCGAGTACTTGTTCGTTGACCGGGTTGTAGTACAAGGCGTTAGCGGTAAAGTCGCGCCGTACAGCATCTTCTTCCAAACTGCCAAACACATTATCGCGAATAATGCGACCGCTATCGTTAGTTAAAGCATCGCCTTCTGCCAAATGGTGGCCGCGGAAAGTTGAAACCTCAATCGTTTCATTACCCCATAACACGTGGACTAGGCGGAACCTACGCCCAATAATGCGGCTTCTGCGGAAGACTTTATACACTTCTTCTGGGGTAGCGTTGGTGGCAATGTCAAAATCTTTTGGCTTCACATTCATCAGCAAGTCGCGTACCGCGCCGCCGACAATAAACGCTTCAAACCCGGCTTTCTGTAAACCTTCGCAGGTTTTTAACGCAGCCTGGCTAATTAAACTTTTGTTAATTTTATGGTTTTTGGCTGAAATTACTTTTGCCGCACTGACGTCGCTGAGCTCAGCAATGTTGATGGCCACATCGGCCTTGGCGCGTTTGTTAAATACTTTTTGAAGGAATCTTTTTATCATGCTTGATGGGTATTTTTCCACAATACATCGGGTACATTGGCGTTTTTATTCAAGGTGCGGCACAGCACAAACAACAAATCAGAAAGTCGATTGATATATTGTAACGAAACCTCTGTGATGCCTTCCTGCGAGTTTAATGTGGTCATGGTTCGTTCAGCACGTCGGCATACGGTTCTGGCCAAATGACAATAAGCAGCTGCACGACTGCCGCCCGGTAAGATAAATTCTTTTAAAGGGCTAAGCGTTTCATTCCATGCATCCAATTGGGTTTCCAGTGCGGTGACGCGCTCCGGCTTAATCATGGCATAACCTGGCATGCATAGCTCGCCACCCATGTCAAATAAATCGTGTTGAATGGCCTCGAGAGCCTCGTGGATATTGGCTCCTAGAGCCTCAGTTTGCATAATGCCAATAATCGAGTTTAATTCATCCACATCGCCCATGGCTTGCACACGCAAACTATCTTTGGCCACACGTGTGCCGTCACCCAAGCCAGTGCTGCCTTTGTCGCCAGTGCGGGTATAAATTTTACTTAGTCGGTTTGCCATGCTTTAAGTCGATTAGATTTACTCTATAATTCATGCATTATAAATCATTCGACCCTGTTTCGATGCTTGCAAATACTAACAATCATCCCATCGGCATTTTTGATTCTGGTGTAGGTGGCATTAGCGTGCTTAAGCATATTCACGCGCTACTGCCGCATGAGGATTTAATCTACCTTGCTGATAGCAAATATGCGCCCTATGGCAACAAAACCGCACAAGAAATCACCCAACGCTGCTTAATTTTAAGTGACGATTTACTGCAAAAAAATGTAAAAGCCATCGTGGTGGCCTGCAATACAGCCACTGCCGCAGCGATCGATACTTTACGTGATACGTTTGATATTCCGATTATCGGCATGGAGCCGGCAGTTAAGCCGGCAGCAGAGGCCAGTAAAAACGGTGTGATTGGCGTGTTGGCTACAGTGGGTACATTAAAAAGTGCGCAATTTGCCGCACTGCTGGAAAGTTATGGCCGCCATGTCAAAGTCGTCACACAAGCCTGCTTGGGCTTGGTGGAGTGTATCGAACGTGGCGAACTGAATACGCTACAAACAAAAACACTCATTCGCCAATACACCGCGCCTTTATTGGCAGAAGGCGCTGATACCATTGTGCTGGGCTGTACGCATTATCCGTTTGTAAAAGAGGTCATTCAGGATATTGTAGGCGAAAAAATCACGCTGATTGATACTGGCGCGGCAGTGGCGAAACAGTTAAAACGTCAGTTACAAGAAAAAAGTATATTATCTGCCAGTAAAGAAAAAGCAGATGTCCGTTTTTGGACGAATAGTGACGTCGAAAATGCACAACAGGTGATTGAGAATCTGTGGGGATATCAGGTGGAAGTGCATCGACTGTAGACTGAAGCTGTGACAGGTTTGGGCACAACTCGTGTTATTTAGTCTGTAAAAGTAAAATCCAGTCACTATCACCATCGCTGTTACTGCCAGGTGGTGAGAACTTAAGCTTTCGCTTATTCACATATGGACTATCTAAAATGGTGTTTTGATGACCGCTTGCAGGGTCTACCCAGCTTGCATAAACATCGGCTGGAAACCTCTGTATATCAATGACGATTGACTTTTTGTCTAGCAAGTAATAAAGAACGAGTGACCCATCGGGTGATGCCGCCGCAGCCACCGCAGACTTGGTAGATATTACCAAGCTTAATAAATTACCAAACCTACTTTTTGGTTCGCTAATGCCTTGTAGGGTATACCACGGTAAATTGAGTAAGAATCGTTTTGCTGCACCCAACTGGCTTGAACCAGGTAGCTGCATGGCTTCATCCCAAGGCAGGCTGCCCCAATTGTTGCCACCTGGCGATTTGCCAAAAGGCCTATCAACCTGATTCACTTGCCACACACCGTTAGCACCGTAAGTATGGCCAGCACAGCCACTATTTAATAGGTGCGCCCAAAAAGCTTGTCTAGTATCTCGAGTGGTGACTGTGGGCGAGATGCTAAGCGCTTCGTAGCGCGCTTCTGCGCTAATGACTGGCATGATGGGTTTAGTATGCCAGCCTGTGCTGGCTTTTGCAGCATGCCACTTGGTTGGGTTACGATGGCCCGTTTGCTGCATTTCAAAATCCAGCAAATATGGGTCATCTACCGATTCGCGTGCGCTTTGATGTGGGTGCGTGGTAACTAAACGCTGAAATCCATCTGTTTGCCTGATATAGCGGATGACTTTAGTCCATTCGCGCTTTAATAATGATTTTTCATTTTCTTTGTCATTAGACAAATACCAGGGCAGGGTTTGTTCGCCTGCAGCTGCCCATACCACCGGCAAAGCACCCCATCGGGCTATGATATAACGCCAATGCTGCTGCATTTTTTTTGTACTTAACCAAGGCAGGTGGAATCCCCAACTGCCAACAATGCACGGCACGATACCTTGCGCTACCAAATGCATGATTCGCTTATCAGCAGCATCAAAAAAATCCGGGTTAATACATGCATAATCTTGCTGCCATGGAAAGCCTGCTTCATTTGAGCCACGTTCGTCAAACGCTGGCATATCAGGGTAAAGCCCCGCAACAATCTGCACCACATTAAAACCTTTGTTTTTGCGGTCATCAGTCAGGTTTATAAATTCTTTTGGCCATGCAAGTCTTTTGCTAAGCCCCATCCACCAAGTATCGCCAAGCCAAAAGAAAGGCGTTCCATCTGCATGAGAAAAATGTCGGCGATCATCGGCAATGCGTAGTGCACCATGACGTAATAAAGGATTGTCTCCAATATAAGCGCAGATGTTTACCTCACCCCTTATTTGATGTAAGTCTGCATTGTTTGCATCGCTACATTCAGTTGTAAATTGATGCAGGCCTATGACTGCAGAGGCATAGCGAAACCGCCAAGTGCTGTTGCCGGCCCAAAATGCAGGTATGCGGACTGTGCGGCCAGAAGGTTCGGTAAAAATCGCATCAATCTCAATTTCATTAAAAGGGTCTGCATATTGCTTAGTTGAGTTGAGCGTGATTTCTATAAACTCATTTACATTTGTTTTTTTAATAATAGGCATTGAATTTAATATAAGAGCTTAAATATAAGATCGTAGACAAAATTATTTGAACATAAACTAACGCTTTTACAAAGCGTAATGCTAGGTTAAGTTTTGCTAAGATTAAGTAACTCTTTTGACAACACCTCTAAAGCGCGCGCCTCAAGCTTGAGTAAGTTTTGCGTTAATGCAGGATTGTCTAAAGGCAGAAAAGACGCGCCACCTAAATCACTCAGCACGACTTTTTGCGGCAAGACTTTATTGGAGTGCCATAAAATATTATGCGCATACAAATCCCCATGCATTAAACCCTGTTGATGCAAGTGCTTGGCTGCGTTTGTGACGCCTTGTATAATATGTTGTACTTCTTCAAGGCTGAGTTCTAAGTTTTGCGCATATACGTCGCGGGTACAACTATCGAAACTGGGCGGGTTTGCCAGAACTTTTAAACTGGCATCCAGCAAGGGCATGACCAACCCCGGCGTACCTTGCGGGTGATTGTGAATGATACCTTTCAAACCGACTAAATTCGGATGTTCGCCAGCCAATATATTGGCGTGCATTTCGCAGCGTGGTAGGCCATCACTGGTAAACTCGCTTTTAAACAGCTTCACTGCCACAGCCTTTGCCACTTGGCCTGATGGCTGCCACATAGCTTGAAAGGTGACGCCCGATGCACCTTGCCCTATTTCATTTTGTAAGGTGAGAGTGTGCCAATCGATAGATTCGATTTGATGTTGATGGATTAAGGCTTGCTCAATTTGGTCACAAAACGGATTGCCGGCATAGGCAAGCCAAGTGAGATTAGGTAAATCGAATAAGAAATCGGGAAGGGTATTAAACTGGTTGGCGGAAATCCTCAATAATTCTAATGCGTGACAATTTGCCATGCTGCTTGGCAAAGCTGTTAACTGGTTGCCCGCCAGCATAAGCTTTTGTAATTGACGGCACTCACCCAGTGCATTGGGGACTGCTTCTAGCGCATTATCTGTCAAAATCAACCAGCGCAGGGTGGCTATTGGGATGGCGCACTCTGGAATGTATCTGATTTTATTGGCTTTAAAGCCAATCATGCTTATGTTTTGGCATTCACCCAGCACTTCTGGCAGATGCGTAAATTGGTTAGATGAGCAAAATAAAATACGTAGTTTTGTTAAGCGGTGTAAGTCACTTGGTAAAGTACTTAGTGCGTTGCCTGTTAGGTCTAGTATTTCCAGACTATCGGCTAAATCGAAAATCTCTTGGGGAAATTCGGTTAGTCCACAACAAAGCTTAAGTTGCTTAGTGCCTTGCAGTTTGCCAGCTTTTAACCGGGCTAAAGTATCGTCTTGCAGTTGTGTAGTGGCGGACAATCTTAATTAATGATGCGAAATGACTTCGCCAGGTCTAAGTTTATATTTTGTGCTGCAATAAGGGCAGGTCACCTCGCCAGTTTCGGCAATATCTAAAAACACACGCGGATGTGATGACCAAAGCGCCACAGCTGGGGTAGGGCAGTGTAGCGGTAGGTCTCTGGCCAAGACTTCTATAAATTGGGGTTCTTTTGATTTAACAGCCGGCATGTTTGGGATATCACTTAAACCAGCGTTAGCCAATGTGCATGTTTGGCTGATTTACCTTTTACCACATCAAAATATAAGGCTTGTAATTTCTCGGTAATTGGACCACGTGTGCCTGCACCAATCGCGCGATTATCCAATTCACGAATCGGGGTGACTTCTGCCGCTGTACCAGTAAAAAACGCTTCGTCAGCCGTATAAACTTCGTCACGGGTGATGCGTTTCTCGATAACTTCTAGGCCGACTTCTTTCGCCAATTGCACAATGGTATCGCGAGTTATGCCTTCTAACGCGCTGGTTAAATCAGGCGTGTAGAGCTTGCCTTTACGAATGATGAATATATTTTCGCCAGAACCTTCGGCTACAAAGCCATCTACATCCAGCAGTAGCGCTTCGTCGTAACCGTCTTGCGCGGCTTCTTGGTGCGCCAAGATACTGTTCATGTAATTGCCGTTGGCTTTGGCTTTACACATGGTGATATTCACATGGTGGCGTGAGAATGACGATGTCTTTACTCGTATGCCTTTGGTGAGTGCTTCATCACCCATATAGGCACCCCAGCTCCAAGCCGCGCAAATGACGTGGGTTGAGAGCGTTTTGGCGGCAATGCCCATGGCCTCTGCACCATAAAATGCCATCGGGCGAATGTAGGCAGATTCTAATTTGTTTTCACGCACGGCCGCCCTTTGAGCATCCATGATCTCTTGCTTAGTAAACGGCATTTTCATTTGTAAAATGTGCGCGCTATTGAACAAGCGGTCAGTATGGTCTTGTAAGCGGAAAATCGCCGCGCCTTTGTCTGTTTTATAAGCACGTACGCCTTCAAACACGCCCATGCCGTAATGCAAGGTGTGGGTTAATACGTGAGTAGTGGCGCTGCGCCAATCGACCAATTTTCCGTCATACCAAATAACGCCGTCGCGGTTCGCCATAGAGCTGGGTATTGCCATGTTGCTGTACTCTCAAAAACTAAAAACGATATTGTAAACTAAGCGGTGAATTTAAGGCTTATGTTAGAATCAAAACATATCAATTAATGTCATGAATTTAGGAATTTTTTGTATGAAAAAGTTATTCGTTTTTGCAATGCTGTTGATGTTGACGGCATGCTCACCAAAACCTACCACCTTTGTCGCCACTGATATCACAGGCGCAGATTTCAATAAGCCGCTGACACTCACTGATCACTTCGGTAAGAAGCGCACAATGAGCGACTTTAAAGGCAAAGTCGTTGTGCTATTTTTTGGCTACACGCATTGCCCAGATGTATGCCCAACGACGATGGTGGAGCTAAAAAACACCATGAAATTGCTGGGCGATAAAGCTGACGAAGTGCAGGTGCTGTTTGTCACGGTAGACCCGCAGCGCGATACACAAGAAGTGCTTGCACAGTTTGTGCCATCATTTGATAAGCGCTTTATTGGTTTATGGGGAAGCCTGCAAGAAACTGCCGAAACCTTAGGCAACCATAAGATTTATTTCGCAAAAGTGCCTGGTACAACAGCAGAAGATTACACCATAGACCATAGTTCCGGTATGTATATTTTTGATAAACAAGGGAAAATTAGACTTTATACCAGCTTTGGCCAAAAGCCGGCAGATATTGCCAGCGACATTAAAAAGCTTTTGTAGTTAACTAAAGAGTGCAAATAAAAGGGAGCGGCTGCTCCCTTTTTATTAATTTTTACTTAATTAGCAGGTGGCGCACCATATTTATTATCCGTTGCATCGCCTGGCTGGGCACATACATAAATTAAATAAATCCAGCCCAGAATAGGAATCAAGCCAAGCAGTTGTAGCCAGCCGCTTTTGTTAACATCGTGCAAGCGACGAGCGCCGACTGCCAATGAAGGCACAAATGTGGCAAGCGAAAATGCCCAAGAAACGTAGCTGCTAACCACTTCTAAAACTAAGGCGCCTACGACGCAAAATAGCACGAACCACCAGAACTCTGGGCGTTTCGCCCGACCCTCAAAATCTGCAAACTTGGTAAAGCACAGTTTAACTGCATCAACAAAAGACATATTTATCCCCTTATAAAATGAGTTGCGGCTACAGCAAGCATAACTTAACACACATTTTTAAAAGTAGGTAAAAGCTACATGCGATGTAGCTGAGGCGACAGCAGCTTTAGCTCTTTCTCTGTAGCTTTGTAGTTGGGAAATAAGCTTTCCAGCACTGCGTAAAATTTAGCAGAATGATTCATTTGTTTTAAATGCGCTAGCTCGTGGCAAATCACATAATTAATAATATGCGGTGGCGCTTGCAACAAGCGCCAGCTCAGCCGCACTTCACCGCGGCTATTGCAACTGCCCCAACGCGATTGTGCATTAGACAGGGTAAGCGGAGGTGTCGGCACGCCAAGTTTCGCAGCGAACACTTCCAAGCGTCGAGCAAAGTCTAATAAAGCCTGTTTTTTATACCACATTAAAACCATGCGACCACAGACCTCATGGATATTGGCCTGTGGAACACACAAAGTAAGCTCGTTACGTTCGAAGTGAATTTTCTTTTTATTATCTACAACCAACTTAAGCTGAATATCTTGCCCTAAATACAGTAAATGTTCACCATCCACCCACTGTATTTTCTCTATTTGGTTGGCTTCGCGTGCTTGCAGTTTGGTCAAAATCCAGTTGGATTTTTCTTGCAGAATTTGATTGAGTTGAAATTCAAAAATGCGTTTTGGTGCATGCACGACTAAGCCGTTTTCTGTGATTTTTAAACCCACCGTGCGACGCGGTCGACGTTCTAATAAATAAGAGATCGTTTCACCAGTAGCAAGTGTTAATGTCTGGGAGGTCACAGTTTTAACGACTTTCAATTCAGCTTAAGCATTTCGGCCTCAATCCAGTCTTCTACCTGCTGGTTGAGGGCGTCCGTTTTTAAACCCGCCGTTTCAATCGGCTTTCCGATACTTAATGTAATCGTACCCGGCGTTTTAATGAATGCGTTTTTGCGCCAAAAAAGGCCTGCATTGTGCGCAACAGGGACTACTGTAGTTTGCGTATGTGCGGCTAACCAAGCACCGCCAATGTGATACTTGGCACGTTCGCCAGGCGCGATACGCGTGCCTTCTGGAAAGATTACCACCCACAAGCCTTTGGCTAATCTGTCTTTGCCATGCGCGACCAGTTTTTTAAGCGCCTCTCGACCTGCACTGCGGTCAATCGGAATCGCCGAAAGTGCAATCCACGCCCAGCCTAAAAATGGAATGTATAACAGCTCACGTTTCATCACCCAAATTTGCGGCGGGAAAATTACTTGCAAGGCAATCGTTTCCCATGCCGATTGGTGTTTGCACAAGATAATGGATGGATGGTTGGGAATGTTCTCGCGACCGCGCACTTCAAACCCTAAGTTGCAAGTAGCTTTCAACCAAAATAAGGCACAATGCGCCCAATAACTGGCCATGCGACAACGCGCTTTGTTGCTAAACGGGAACATTAAAATGACCAGCATGGCGAAAATTGGCGTGATGATGAGCATGCCAAGAAAAAACAAAAGTGAACGCAGCCAAATAATCATAACAGCAACATGAAATTTACAAAGCCTCTAGTTTACAAGCATTCTGGTTTACAAATCTTCAGCAACAATGTGCTGCGTGGCTTCTGCCAAATCAGCAAAAATGAGTGTGCCTTTTGGCAAGTTTCCCAGTGTGAGCGTTTCTTCGCCCTTGCCAGAGCGCACCAATATTGGCTTGCAGCCTGCATCATGGAAAGCCTGTAAATCGCGCAGTGAGTCGCCCACCGCATAAACCTCACTCAAATCAACGGAGAATCGGCGCGCAATATCTTCCATCATGCCAGTTTTTGGTTTGCGACACGTGCAGTTGTCGTCAGCTGCGTGCGGGCAGTAAAACATCGCATCAATGCGGCCGCCTATCTGCGCAAGTGCGCGATGCATTTTGTCGTGAATCGCATTTAAAGTCGCCATATCAAACAAACCGCGTGCAATTCCACTTTGGTTGGTTGCAATCACCACCCGAAAGCCAGACTGGTTCAGCAGGGCAATTGCTTCCAAGCTACCTGGCAGCGCAATCCACTCGTTGGGATTTTTGATGAAATTGGCGGAATCCTGATTGATAACACCGTCTCTATCTAAAATGACGAGTTTCATTGATTAACTGGCTAGCTTAGATAAATCTGCAACGCGGTTCATGGCTTGGTGCAACTGATTCAATAAGGCTAAGCGATTGTTTTTTAAATCCACATCGTCTGCATTTACCATCACATTATCAAAAAAATCATCCACAGGCGCTTTTAACGCTGCCAGTGATTTAAGTGAAGCTGTGTAATCTCCACTTTCGAACAACTTGTCTGCTTCAGGTTTTACTTTACTTAATGCGCTGTTTAAGGCGATTTCAGCAGGCTCGGTGAGTAAGTTAGCTTCGACTTGTGCTTTTACTGTGCCATCTGCTTTTTTTAGAATATTGCCTACGCGTTTGTTAGCAGCAGCAAGGCTGTTAGCTTCTGGTAGTTGTGCAAAGCTACGCACAGCCCCAAGCTGTTTTGGAATAATATTAATTCGAGTGGGGTTGTTTGAGAGCACTGCTTCTATCTCATTGCTCGAATATCCTTGGTCTTTTAGTAAGCTGCCAAGACGCTCGAACATAAACATCTCGATATCTGTACTCGCATTTCCGATCAGCTTTGGTGGGAATGCATTAAAAGCGATATTCACCAAATCGAACTGCCTTAGCGGTAAATTTTTCTCAATCAAGGTACGCATTATGCCTAATGCATGTCGACGTAGCCCAAATGGGTCTTTGTCACCAGTAGGAGTATTCCCAATACCAAACATACCAACCAAGGTTTCAAGTTTATCTGCCAATGCCACACAAATGCCAACTTGATTACGGGGTAATTCGTCACCAGCAAAGCGTGGCTTGTAGTGGTCTTCGATCGCGTAAGCGACATCATTATCCAAGCCTTCATGTTGTGCGTAATAGCGCCCCATGATGCCTTGTAACTCTGGGAATTCGCCTACCATATCTGTGACTAAGTCTGCTTTAGCTAATATGGCAGCTTGGTCTGCTTGGGCGGCTAATTTATCGCCTCCTAGTTGCTGACCAATGGCTTTGGCGATTGCACGCACTCGTTCTGTACGCTCACCTTGGCTGCCTAATTTATTGTGGTAAACGACTTTATCCAAAC
>JAKFDL010000024.1:0-2571 GCA_036676175.1 Methylotenera sp.
CCCGGTTTCCATAGCGATCCTGAAAAGTTCGCTCTGGCGACCAACATGTTCCGCCTGACCATTCCTTATTTGCTGTTCATGTCACTGACGGCTTTTGCCAGCAGTATTCTGAACAGTTATGGCTCTTTCAGTACCCCGGCATTTGCACCGGTCTTGCTGAATGCGGCGATGATTGCCGGAGCGCTCTGGCTTACGCCTTATATGGCCGAGCCGATTATGGCGCTGGGCTGGTCTGTGATCATTGCCGGTATTTTACAGCTGGCGATCCAAATTCCTGAATTGTGGCGTAAAAATCTGCTGATTCCACCGAAAATTGACTTCAAGCATGAAGGCGTTGATCGCATCATGAAGTTGATGCTGCCGGCATTATTTGGTGTATCTGTCACGCAAATTAACCTGCTGTTAAATACCATCTGGGCCTCATTCATGCAGGATGGTTCGGTGTCCTGGCTGTACAGTGCCGAGCGTATGACCGAATTGCCGCTGGGTCTGATCGGTGTTGCAATTGGTACCGTGATTTTGCCGTCCTTATCGGCACGGCATACTGAGCAAAATCCGGAAAAATTCCGTGGCATGATGGACTGGGCAGCCAAAGTTATTGTGATGGCAGGCCTACCCGCCAGTGTTGCACTGTTTATGCTGTCGACCCCGATTATTCAAGCCCTGTTTGAACGTGGCCAGTTCACCTTTGAAGATACTCAAATGACGGCTTTGGCGCTGCAATGTATGAGCGGTGGTGTGATTGCCTTTATGCTGATTAAAGTCTTTGCTCCCGGTTTTTATGCAAAGCAGGATACCAGAACCCCGGTGCGTGTCGGTTTGATGGCTGTGGCGGCCAATGCGATTCTGAACGTGATTTTTATTGGTTTCTTCAAGCTGATTGGCTGGGAAGCGGAGCATATGGCCCTTGCGTTGGCATCGACGGGTTCAGCGATGGTCAATGCCGGTTTGCTTTATTATTATCTGCATAAGCGTGATATTTTCCGTTTTGGCGCACCGGCTCCAGTAGTTGCAGAAGCAGCCCCAGAGCCAGCACCAATTGCAGCCGCTCCAGAGCCAGCACCGGCACCAGCGCCAGAACCAGTAAAATGCACACCACAAGTTGATACCATCACTGTTGGTGCTGAAAAACTATTTGGTTTTGACAAGGCTAACATTAGTGATGAGGGCAAAGAGGCTCTTAATGATGCTGCTGCAAAAATTAAAGCTAATCCTGAATTGAAAGCAGTGATTGTTACTGGTCACACTGATCGTATTGGTTCAGATGCTTATAACCAAAAACTTTCTGAACGCCGTGCTAACTTAGTAAAAGATTACTTGGCTGCGCAAGGTGTTGATCCATCTATTATCGAAGCAGTAGGTAAGGGTGAGTCAGATCCAGTGGTGCAATGTACAGGCAACAAAAAGACAAAAAAATTGATTGAATGTTTACAACCTAACCGTCGCGTAACAATTCAAGCTGAAGGTCAAAAAGAAACAGGTTGTAATTAATAGTTCTGAGTATTAAGTTGTTGTAAAAAACCCCGCACTGCGGGGTTTTTTATTGCTCAAGCTCCAATATGAGCAGGTTTAAGCCGTTATAATAGGCACATGGTAGAAAATCAGGTGACACAAAATACAAACCAAAACATAGTCCATGTTGAATTAATTATCCGCGCACGCTGGCTGTGTCCAGTTGTTCCCCATCATGTTTTATTAGAAAACCACGCAGTAGTGATTCAAGCAGGCGAGATCATTGCTATTTGTGCTATTTCAGATTGTCAGCATTACCAAGCCGCAGAAACTATTGAATTAAATGAACATGTATTAATCCCTGGGTTGATTAACTTGCACACGCACGCCGCAATGAGCCTAATGCGTGGTTTGGCCGATGATGTACCCTTAATGCCTTGGTTGGAACAACATATCTGGCCTGCCGAACGTGCTGTAGTCTCAGCCAGCTTCGTCCGTGACGGTACCCTGTTGGCTTGCTCTGAAATGTTAAGTGGCGGGATTACTACTTTTAACGATATGTATTTTTACCCGCTTGCCGCTGCTGAGGCTGCTGTGCAAATGGGGATGCGTGCAAACTTGGGCTTAGTGGTACTAGAGCAACCTACCAATTATGCCAACGATGCTGAGGACTATATCGATAAAGGTACAGCGGCTAAAGATCTGCTGCGTGATTCACCATTGATAAGTTTCAGCTTCGCACCGCACGCACCTTACACGGTTGCAGACACAACTTTTGCGCAAATTAATACGTTAAGTGCCCAACTGGATATTGGGATCCATACCCACTTACACGAAACGCAAACGGAAATTACCCAATGCGAGCAAACCCATGGCATGCGGCCTGTAGCGCGCCTGGCTAATCTGGGCCTATTAAATTCTACTGTCACCCTGGCACATTGCGTGCATTTAAATACTGCAGAAATTAGGTTGTTAGCCGAAAATGGCTGCAGTATTGCGCATTGCCCCAACTCTAATTTAAAGCTGGCCTCAGGTATCGCGCCTATTGCAGAATACGCCAAAAACGGCATCAACATTGGGTTAGGTACGGATGGTGCGGCGAGTAATAATCGGCTCGAT
>JAKFDL010000025.1:0-3499 GCA_036676175.1 Methylotenera sp.
CTTGGTCATCGCGCCAGCCACTTCTAACACCATCGCCAAAATGGCTTATGGATTTTCAGACTCACTCGTAACCAATCTATACGCACAAGCAGGAAAAACCAGGGTGCCAAGTATTATATTTGCCTGCGATACTGCGCCTGTTTTGATCTCAGAAGCCCCGCGTGACAATATGGTACAAGTATTTCCACGTAAAATTGATTTAGACAATGTGGCAAAATTGGCCACATTTGAATATACCCAGATTACGAGCGATATGCATATGCTCCAGCAGGCAATATCCATGCGGCTTGCAGACATGCCAAAATGATGTAATAAAATAACACCAAAAAATCATGACTGATAAACTACTTTTTTTAACGGGTAAGTTGGCTGAAAAAAGCCTAAACAAAGTGTTGTCTGAAGTCGTGGCTAATCCGAAAACGCCGCCGTTTAAATATCGTGTAGAACAGATTGGCGTTTCTGTAGCAGCGCTAATGACGCCAGAAATGATTGCGCGCCGCCTCAAAAGCACTGGTGAGGCCAACAAGATGATTTTACCAGGGTTATGTCAAGGCGATTTAAGCCAGTTGCATCGCCAATATGGTATTCCAGTTGAGCGTGGCCCAGAAGATTTAAAAGATTTACCACAGTATTTTGGTCAACAGGGGATTACGCCTGATTTAAGCCAATATAGCTGCCAAATTTTTGCTGAGATTGTGGATGCGCCTGATTTAACGGTGGACGAAATTGTTGCCAAAGCCAATCAATTCAAGGCGCAAGGCGCCAATGTGATTGATTTAGGATGTTTACCGAACAAGCCATTCACCCATTTGGCTGAAAGTATTAAAACCTTAAAGCAGGCCGGCTTCAAGGTGAGTGTAGATAGCATGAATAGCGATGAATTGTTACTGGCTGGTAACGCGGGCGCTGATTATCTGTTAAGCCTTACCGAAAAAACACTATGGATTGCAGATGCCGTGGAAAGTACGCCAGTATTGATTCCTGGCCGGCCTGGTCATATGGCTTCGCTCTATAAAGCAATCGAGTTTTGCCTCAAAAAAAACAAACCATTTATCGCTGATGCAATCTTGGATCCAATCCATTTTGGACTGACAGACTCAATTGTACGCTATCACAAGTTGCGCAAAAAATACCCCAATATCCAAATCATGATGGGTATTGGTAACCTGACAGAGTTGACCGACGCCGACACCACAGGCATCAATGCCATGCTGTTTGGCATGATCAGCGAACTGGATATCAATGCTGTTTTGGCAACCTCGGTCAGCCCGCATGCAATAAATGCGATTGCCGAGGCTGATATTGCACGACGCGTGATGCATGCTGCCAAGCATGACAGCCGGCTGCCGCGTGGTTATTCTACTGCATTGAATGGCCTACATGACAGGCGACCATTTCCCTACAATGCGGATGAAATTGCGGAAATTGCCGTGCAAATCAAAGACCCCAGTTTTCGCATCATGGTGAGTGAGGCAGGTGTGCATGTGTTTAATCGTGATAGCTTGCAAATTGATATCGACCCGTTTGCGTTTTACCCCAAATTAAATGTGCAAAATGATGCCAGCCACGCGTTTTATTTAGGGGTGGAGTTGGCCCGTGCACAAATTGCACATCAACTTGGTAAGCGCTATGTGCAAGATGAATTACTTAATTGGGGTATGGCAAGTGAGCAAGCTAAAGACAGCAAACAAAGTCCTGATAAAAAAAGCCATCGCGAGGCCTCTTTGATAGAGAAGCAGATCAAACAGAATCAAAAAAATAATGACATTCAATCATGATTTTTGAAACAATCATATCAAGCACCAGTTTGACGGGCGAGTTACACGTAACGCCATTTGGCATTAAATATGAAGGCGATTTAATTGTTATTTCACCGTACAAACCATCTACAACATTGGATAATATACTTGCCACCAAAAGCGCTGTAATGAACCTAACAGATGACGTACGCGTGTTTGCCGGCGCTCTGACTGGCAGGCAGCCATGGCAGCTGATACAAGCCGAAAAAATAATGGCTTACCGGTTGGCTGATTGTTTGGCACACATTGAATTGGAGTTGCTAGAAGTGCGCGATGATGCGATGCGCCCACAATTATTAATGAAAAAAGTAGCAGAATTTAACCATAAGTCGTTTAAAGGTTTTAATCGTGCGCAAGCTGCGGTAATAGAGCTGGCAGTATTGGTCAGCCGCTTGCAGCTATTACAACGCGAAAAAATTGAAAGCGAAATACAGTATCTACAAATCGCCATTGACAAAACAGCTGGTGAGCAAGAGCGTGAAGCTTGGGACTGGCTGACAAAAAAAATAGACGATTTTTATAGCAGTAAAAATCGATGACACAGTTATTAATTAGCGTAAAAAATCTTGAAGAAGCTAAAATGGCGCTTGCTGCTGGCGTGGATATCATCGACTTAAAAGACCCGCAAGAAGGCGCATTAGGGGCACTTGATTTAACACTTACCCAAGAAATAGTGCAGCAAGTGAAGGGGCGTAGAGTAGTGAGTGCTACGGTGGGTGAATCACATGCCAGCATTCAAGAACTAGTGGTCGATATTCAATGGCGGGCTGATGTTGGTGTAGACATAATCAAAATCGCCGTGTCTGGGTTATTCATGCAAGACGACTTTTTTGATGAAATTACTCGATTAACAAAAGAGGGCATCAAGCTAGTTGCGGTTTTTTTTGCAGACGAAACATCAGATTGGGAAATACTACCCGAATTAACAAATGCGGGGTTTTATGGTGCAATGCTAGATACGCGGGATAAGCGTAAAAATTTGCTGCAAGTACAATCTTTTCAGGCGTTACATGTATTTACGAATCACTGTCGTCATTATCATCTTAAGTCTGGTTTAGCTGGTTCCTTGCAACCACAACATATAGATTTACTGAATGAATTAAATTCAACATATCTCGGTTTCAGGGGCGGGGTCTGCGAAAACGCGCAGCGTAAATCTGCCTTGAACGACTCAAAAATAAGTCAAGTGATTAATATGTTGCGCAATGACAACAAAAACTGCGAAAAAGTAGGCCTTATGTTGGGTTGAGCGTTGCATAGTTAACTCGGATTAAGTATAGTGAAATCTGAACTTTTGTAATGCACGTTTGTTTTACGATTGATAATTAAGGAGTTACACAATGAATAAAAAACTAGTTAGTCTAGCCGTAGCAGCAACCCTAGGCCTAACAGCCCTTACAGTATCAGCTGAAGACATGTTCCGTGGTGCTTGGTATGCAGTACCAGGATTAAGCTATATGGATACTGACAGCGATCTAGAGGCTGACAATGGCGGCGGTGGCTTTATCAGTATCGGTAAAGAGCTTTCACCAAGCTGGGATCTACAAGGTCGTCTAGGTTATAACCGTGCGGATGAGGATACAGGTATTCCAGGTGCAGGTGGTAAATACAAGCAAACGACATTAGGTTTAGATGCCTTATACATGTTTAGTCGTGATAAATTCCGCCCATTCTTGCTAGCGGGTTTAGGCGCTGCCCGC
>JAKFDL010000026.1:0-3355 GCA_036676175.1 Methylotenera sp.
ATCAGGCAAGAGAGTGAAAAATGGATGCGTGGTGGCAAATAGTCTGGAATACCATTGGCCAGGAGTTTTCGGATCTGTCCAACCTGTCGGAATTTACCCGCACCTTCGTGCGCTTGTTCATGGCCATGTTGCTGGGCGGTATACTTGGCTATGAGCGGGAATCTGCCGGGTCGTCTGCCGGCTTTCGTACCCATATGCTGGTGGCGCTCGGCTCTGCCTTGTTCGTACTGGTGCCACTGCAGGCTGGCACCCCGCTGGAAGACATGAGTCGCGTATTGCAAGGTGTAATTGCCGGCATTGGCTTTCTCGGTGCCGGGGCCATCATCAAGCTGGGCCGCGAGCAGGAAATCAGGGGCTTGACGACGGCGGCCAGCGTCTGGCTGACCTCGGCAGTCGGTATTGCTGCCGGCATGGGACGGGAATCGACGGCAATCCTCAGTACATTTTTTGCGTTATGCATTTTATTGGCGACCCGGTTCGTCAAACAGCCTCCTGCGACCGATAAAATGCCGCCAGGTTAATCGTCGCGCTTGCCATGCGGTTTGCAATTAGTCTTTTCCGATCTTGACGAAACGGCGCAGCAGACGAGCAGGCTGGGCAGGGTTTTGCCATAAAATTGCGCGTAACTGCTCATCATCCTATCCAAACTGGATGACATTGCCCGGCTTGCGGGCGGCATCATTCCGGCACAACATCATTACAAGGCACCCGCATGAAAGCCATCACCGGCAATTGGATCAAACAGCGCTGGCATACCCTGCGCGACTTGCTGCGCCGGATCGGGCTGGCAGAAAAAACGGCGTTGACGGTGATCGCGCTGACGGCGGGCGCGCTCTACCTGTTTGGCGAGTTGGCCGATGAAGTGATCGAGGGAGAAACCCGGGAATTCGATACCGCGATTTTGCTCGCCTTTCGTAACCCGGCCAACTTGTCCGACCCGGCCGGGCCGCGCTGGCTGGAAGAAATGATGCGTGATTTCACCGCACTGGGCAGTGTCGGCGTGCTGGCAGTACTGACGCTGGTAGTGATTGGTTTTTTAATCCTGGTAAAAAAACGCCATGTGGCCTGGATGGTCGCCGGATCGATCATCAGTGGCGCGCTGGTTGGGCAGGCATTGAAATGGGGGTTTGCCCGGCCACGACCGGATCTGGTGCCACATGGAACATTCGTCTATACGCAAAGCTTTCCCAGCGGCCATGCCATGCTGTCCGCTGTCGTGTATCTGACGCTTGGCGCCTTGCTTGCGCGCACCCAGATCAATCCATGGCTCAAACTGTATTTACTGAGCGTGGCTGCCATCCTGACGGTGCTGGTCGGTGTCAGCCGGGTTTATCTCGGCGTGCATTGGCCGACCGATGTGCTGGCCGGCTGGGTGGTGGGGATCGGCTGGGCCTTGTTGTGCTGGCTGATCATGCTGTGGCTGCAGGCGCGCGGCAAGATTGAGCCAGAAACCGGCAGCGCAGCTAACTAAAATGCAATTCGCAAAATCTTTAAGCAAGTCGTCATGCACATAGTCGCAGCTCGCCGCATCTGACTCTGTCAATCGATGCAGAATTTATTGTCATCAGTGATTGGATGCATGGATTTGCAGACCACGCTGTCAATTAATCAGTCGCGGTAAATTGGCCAGATCCGGTTGATTGCGTCCGATGGTCATCGGCACGGCGATACGTGTTGCCTCGTCGCATTATTTCTGGGCGTAAATAAATTAAGCCAGCCTTGCGGAATAATCGGACATTGCCTGTCGCAATTTAGTTTCGCTATGTGAACAATTGTAAATTGCCACGGTATTCCCATATTTATGGGATGCAAGCAGTCAGTCATGCGGGTATTCTTCTTCATCAAGCTATCGACAAAATAGTTTTGAAGTGCATCTATTTTTTGACATGCATGCATGTCGTTTTCACTGCCGATTTGATGTCGTTCCTTAGTTTCTTCTACAGAAAAGAGCACGCAATGAATGCCCTGCAAAGCTTATTTCCGGTTTTTATTACCACTGAAGGGATTTATACCCTGCTGTCCATTGGCTGTGCCGCAGTGGTGTTTTTTTATTTCATTTATCTGCTGCGCAAGGAAGAGTCTGACGAAGCGCCTGTGCAGCAGCAACCTGAGGCATCAACAAAACCAACTACACCACAAACTACAAGTACTTTAAGTGCTTATGAGCAAAAAGTGGTCGACCTTACTAACCAAGAACGTGCAAAGAATGGTTTACCTGCACTTAAAGTAGATTTGGCACTTAGCAAAATGGCACATGAAAAATCACGTGATATGTCTGCGAATGGCTACTTTAGCCATACAAGCCCGACATACGGTTCACCGTTTGATATGATGAAAAAATACGGAATCTCGTATCGTTATGCTGGTGAAAATATTGCCATGGGGCAGCGAACTCCTGAAGAAGTTGTCAAAGGGTGGATGAATAGTGAAGGTCACCGCAAAAACATTCTTAGCCCGAACTTCAACTATATTGGTGTTGGTTACGTCTCACAAGGAAATTATTGGACACAGGAATTTATCAGTAAATAAGAATCAAATATAGATCTAATCATGATAGCTTGGGGATGTTTTTTTCCTCAAGCTATTTTTCGTGAATAATGGAAAGTTTTATTTATATGGCTGTGTTTGTAGATTATTAGAATATAGTGAAACTCATAATCGACAAAAAATTTTCTAGGAAATAAGTTAAAGTTCGTTTTACAAAAGGGGTGATGGCGCTTTTAAACAAACGTTTGTTTAAGAATAATTTCTTAATATTATGTCGATATTCTAGAAAATATGTAAAGTAAATAACAATAAATCGACATGTTCCTGTAATTCCTTTGACACAACTCTTTGGTAACCTATTTACAAAATGCTGATTTTGTTTAGGAGGACCATGAAATGAGAAGGAGAAAAAGGAGGAGGCTTAACTGGCGAAATATAATAGGCTTATTTTTATTTATTATACTTATCGTTGGTGGCCTTTATGGTTTTACAGTCTATAATTCTTTTAATAAGGCAGTAGCAACTATGCATGAACCGCTTGATGACAATCAAAGTAAGGAGAAGCAGACGGAAGCTTTAAAAAAGAAAGAACCATTTTCCGTTTTAATGCTTGGTGTGGATGAGCGTGAAGGAGATAGTGGACGTTCTGACACGATGATTGTGTTAACAGTAAATCCAAACAATAATTCTGTAAAAATGCTGAGTATTCCAAGGGATACCATGACAGAGATTGTCGGTAAGGGGAAAGAAGATAAAATCAACCATGCTTACGCATTTGGTGGTGTTCCAATGGCGGTAGATACGGTGGAAAACTTCCTTGATATTCCGATTGATTATTACGTCAAAATTAATATGGAAGGCTTTAAGG
>JAKFDL010000027.1:0-5586 GCA_036676175.1 Methylotenera sp.
CGCGTGTTTCCACAATACTATCTACTGGGCAGGATTCTTCACACAATCCGCAGAATATGCACTTAGTTAAATCGATATCGTAGCGCGTGGTACGGCGCGTATTATCTTCACGCTGTTCCGATTCAATGGTAATCGCCAGCGCCGGGCATACAGCCTCGCACAGTTTGCAGGCAATGCAGCGTTCTTCCCCATTCGGATACCTTCTCAAAGCATGCAACCCCCTGAAGCGTGGTGATTGTGGTGTGCGTTCTTCGGGATATTGAATGGTAATTTTGCGTGCAAAAAAGTAACGGCCGGTCACTGCCATGCCTTTTAGCAGTTCCCACAGCATCAAACTGCTCAATATAATTTTTATATTTTTAAACATATAAATCCATTTTGACGAGAAAATCGCTGCGTCGCGTGCTCGCTCAATCCTTGCCTATAACCCACATATGTCTGCGTCTCTCGCTCCGCGGCTCCTTGCGCTTTATCCCGCAAAAGTGAATTTATTTTCAGTGGTTTTTTCATCATTTAGTGAAATAAATACGCCCATTGTGTCTGCATCATGCCACCGACAAATATAATCCACACCAGAGTAATTGGGATGAATATCTTCCAGCCTAACCGCATGATCTGGTCGTAGCGATACCTTGGAAAGGTGGCCCTGAACCATAAAAAGAAGAACACTAGGAAACACATCTTGGCCAAGAACCATAAAATACTATCAGGCAAAAACGGCACCGGCGATAGCCAGCCACCCAAAAACATGGTTGCTGCCAGTGCACAGACCAGCCAGATATTGGCATATTCCGCCAAAAAGAAAATGGCAAACGCCATACCGGAATACTCCACATGAAAGCCGGCTACGATTTCCGACTCACCCTCGGCTACGTCAAACGGTGCACGGTTGGTTTCTGCCACGGCACTAATGAAATACACAATAAATAGTGGAAACAGCGGAATGAAGTACCAGTGCCAAAAACCGCCCGACTGCCCCATAACAATTTTGCCAAGATTCAGCGAATTCGCGCACATCAGTACGCCAACCAGCGCAAAGCCCATGGCGATTTCGTAACTGACGATTTGCGCAGCGGAACGCATGCTGCCTAAAAATGCGTACTTAGAGTTACTCGCCCAGCCAGCGATAATCACGCCGTAAACCGCTACGGAAGTCATGGCTAAAATATAGAGCAAACCCGCGTCAATATTGGCCAGAACTTTAGTACCATCAAATGGGATCACTGCCCAGGCTGCAAACGCAGGCGCTATCGCCAACACCGGACCGATTAAAAACAAAGCCTTACTGGAAGCACTGGGAACAATAATTTCTTTAAATAGTAACTTCAGACCATCTGCAATTGGTTGCAACAAGCCAAAATAGCCAACACGGTTAGGGCCTATACGCACTTGCATATAGCCAATCACCTTGCGCTCGGCCAGTGTCAAATAGGCGATGGCTATCAGTAACGGCACTACAATCGCGATAATTTTAATCAGCGTCCAGCTACTCAGCTGCACTGCAGGCCACCAACTACCAAATGTATTAGCTAACCATTGCATTATGCGGTTTCAGCCTCTAATTGCTCGCTTTTAGCGACGTATTTTTCTATGCTAATCTCACCCATTAAATCACCTAAACCTGTGGAATTTTCATGAGAAGCCGTCACGCGCACACAGCCCATCGCCACATGATTATCTAAGCGCACATGCAGCATGGCACTGCCTTTGTCTTGTCGGGCCAGCACAGTATCACCTTCTACCAAGCCCAACGCAGTCATTTGTGCAGCGCACATACGCGCCATAGGCTGCGTGTTGTACTTGGTTTTTTGCAAGGGTGCAGAGCGACGCACGATTGGGTCCGATTCATATTGTGGCACTTCACCAATGCGCTGCAAACCGTCATCTTTTATGTTAACTTTAATTTCCACCAACTCTTTTAGATTGTTATTCAGGCTGCGCCGCACCACAGTGGATGGCTTTTCACCCTTGAAAATCGCATTTTTTACTTGCTCGCTGCTGTCAAAATCAAACCCATTTAAGCCTAAAGTGTTAGCTAACACGCGCAGCACTTTCCAAGCCGGACGGCACTCTCCTAACGGCCTGGTCGCCGCGGCAAAACTTTGCACACGTCCTTCCATACTCATAAAGGTGCCTGATGTCTCAGTAAAGGGCGCGATAGGTAACAGCACATCGGCATTTTCAAGTGCTTCGGATTTATACATCGTCAACGCGACCACACACTCTGCTTGCGCCATGGCGGCTTTAGCTAATGCAGCATGTTGGCAATCCAGCTCAGGCTCGATATTTAATAACAAATAGGCACGTCGCGGTTGTTCTATCATTTGCCGCGCATGCAAGCCGCCTGCATTGGGCATTACACCCATCAAGTGCATACCGGTGCTGTTAGCCGCGGCAGGCAATATGCCGCCTTTGGCACCACAAATACCGCCGATGGCTTCTGCCATGCTGTACATCTCGGTAAATCTTGGGTCACTTAAACCCATATTGCCAATAAATATGCCTACTTTTGGCGCAACCAAATCGATCTCACCACCTAAGCCGGCTAAACTCTCCGCCATGGCCTGTGTGTTATCGCGCACTTTAATATTGCTCAGCAAATTTTCTAACGAAGGCGGCAAACATAGAGAAAGTCGTTGTAATTTAGACATGGCTTTAAGGATTTGTCCCAACACATTCACCATGTCATTCGGGCGCACAATCACTTTATGCGCAATATTCATCAGCGGGTTATTATCTAGCGGGCTGACGATGGACAACTCAGCGCCATTGTTGACTGCTTTGCGGAAACGCTGGGCTAATAAAGGATGCTCGTTACGCAAGTTAGAACCAATTAGCAAAATCCTGTCCAGCTCTTCAATATCCTGAATATTACAACCCATCCATGGTGTTCCAACGCGTTTGCCATCTAACCTGAAGTCAGTCTGGCGCAGCCGATAATCCACGTTATCGCAGCCCAAACCGTGCGCCAACTCCTTGATTAAATAGCCTTCTTCCATCGTGCTATTTGGAGACACCAGCACGCCCAGCGCATCTCCGCCGTGTTGATGAGTAATATCCTTGATTTGACCTGCGGCAAATTCCAGTGCAGTTTTCCAATCGGTTTCAACCCACGCACCGCTGTGTTTAATCATCGGCACTTTGAGGCGGTCTGGGCTATTTAGGCCTTCGTATGAATAGCGGTCACGATCCGACAGCCAGCATTCGTTAATGCTTTCTTTCTCGCGCGGTAATACGCGCATCACTTTGTTGTCTTTTACATGCACTTCAATGTGTGAGCCCAAACCATCGTGTGGGGCAATGCTAGGGCGGCGCGTCAGCTCCCAACTTCTAGCTGAATAACGGAAAGGCTTAGAGGTAAGCGCACCGACCGGGCATAAATCAATAATGTTGCCGCTTAATTCTGAGTTAACACTTTTATCCACATAAGCGGTAATTTCCACATGCTCGCCGCGGCCGACCAAACCGAGCTCTTGCATCCCGCCCACTTCTTTGAGGAAGCGCACGCAACGCGTACACTGAATGCAGCGCGTCATATCGGTGCTAATCAGCGGGCCAATATTTTTGTTAAACACGACGCGCTTTTCTTCGGTGTATCTTGAGCCGCTGGTGCCATAGGCCACTGCAATATCCTGCAAATCGCACTCGCCACCTTGATCGCAAATCGGGCAATCTAATGGGTGGTTAATCAATAAAAATTCCATCACGCTTTTTTGCGCATCTACTGCGGCTTTACTGCGGGTAAAGATTTTCATGCCATCTGCCACTGGCGTAGCACAGGCAGGTAACGGTTTGGCGAATTTTTCTACTTGCACCAGGCACATGCGGCAGTTAGCGGCCACTGATAATTTTTTATGGTAGCAAAAACGTGGAATGGCAATACCAAGCTTGTCAGCCGCATCAATAATGGTGCTGCCATATTCGACTTCGAGCGCTTTGCCGTCTATTTCAATCTCAACCATTGGGCTCAGCTCCATATTTATCGCTACCATCTTTCGCATAAACACGTTCTGATAGTGCTTTTGCTCCGCTAAGATGTTCATTTACCATGGTTCGGTCAATGCCGCTGGCTTGTAGTGAATCTTGCTCAATCATACTTTTACCATGCAAAATGTAATATTCGAATTCTGGCCTGAAATGCTTAATAAAGCTCAATACCGGCGTTGCAGCAGCGTCACCCAACGCACAAATGGTGCGGCCAGAAATATTGTTGCTGACATCCGTTAATAAATCCAAATCTTCCATTTTGCCTTTACCATCGACGATACGCGAAATCACACGGTATACCCAACCAGTGCCTTCGCGACACGGTGTACATTGGCCACAGCTTTCTTCATAAAAAAAGTAAGATAATCTTTTTAGCGTTTTGACCATGCAAGTCGTTTCGTCCATGACGATCATGCTTCCTGCACCCAAGCTAGAGCCTGCCTTACTTAAGCCATCGTAATCCATAGTGGCGTTTTGGATCATTTCTGCTGTCATCACTGCGGTAGATGGCCCCCCTGGAATCACCGCTTTGAGCTTGCGGCCTTTCCAGACACCACCCGCCATATTAAGTAGATCTGCAAACGAGGTACCCATTTTCACTTCGTAGTTGCCCGGCTTTTCTACATGGCCTGATACTGAAAACAGCTTAGTGCCGCCAGAGTTGGGCACGCCCAACTCAGCAAAGGCTTGACCACCATATTGCATAATCCAAGGGATACTGGCATAACTTTCGGTATTATTGACGTTAGTTGGCTTGCCGAACACGCCATAGCTGGCAGGAAAAGGTGGCTTAAAACGCGGCTGGCCTTTTTTACCTTCGATAGATTCAATGAGTGCGGTTTCCTCGCCACAAATATAAGCGCCATAGCCATGCACCGCGTATAGATCAAAACTAAAATTGGTGCCAAATAAATTTTCGCCCAAATAGCCTGCTGCTTTGGCTTCATGTAGTGCAGCTTCAAATGTTTCGTAATCTTGCCAAATCTCACCATGGATATAGTTGTAGCCGACACGTGCACCCAAGGTGTAAGCGGCAATCGCCATGCCTTCAATGAGCTGATGCGGGTTATAGCGCAAAATATCGCGATCTTTAAAAGTACCAGGCTCTCCCTCATCTGAGTTACAAACCAAATATTTGGTACCGTCAAAGTAGCGCGGCATAAAGCTCCACTTTAAACCTGTGGGGAAGCCAGCACCGCCACGACCACGCAAGTTAGAAAGTTTTACTTGATTGATAATATCGACTGCTTTGGTTTTTTCGGTGACGATTTTTTTGAATTGTGCATAACCACCCAGCTTTTCGTAAGCAGCTAATGAGGCGGGGTCTTTTTCGCTTAAAGTGCGCAAAGTGAGCAAGGTTTGACCTTTTAAATCGGACATAACAGGTGCTGCTACTTTAGCTTTTGCCATTTTGGCAGATGATTTGCTTGAAGTCGTGGTTGCCATCATTTCAAACCTTCAATAATAGCGTCTACTTTTTCGGGCGTTAAAAACTCATGCATGGTGTGATTATTCACCGTCATCAAGGGTGCGCCGCCACAAGCGCCCATACACTCGCCTTCTTTCAGGCAGAATTTTCCATCATCGGTCACTTGGTTA
>JAKFDL010000028.1:0-15860 GCA_036676175.1 Methylotenera sp.
ACAATGTGTCAATCACGGTAGAACTGATTGCACCGATTGCGATGGAAGAAGGTTTACGCTTCGCGATTCGTGAAGGTGGTCGTACCGTCGGTGCTGGTGTAGTAGCAAAAATTATTGCTTAATTGCAGTAGTTTAAAAATTAAAAACTAGGCTAACAACCCAGCCTAGTTTTTGTAGTTTTAGCGTTACAGGCCAATAGCTCAATTGGTAGAGTATCGGTCTCCAAAACCGAGGGTTGGGGGTTCGAGACCCTCTTGGCCTGCCAATTATAAATAGCCTATAGATGTATAGGCTGGGTAATTTAAGTTAGTTAAATTTAAGACCATATATGATAGATAAAGTTAAGCTGGTATTATCCGCGCTGCTATTAGCAGCTGGCATTGCTGGCTTTTATGTGCTTGCAGACAAAGCTTTGGTGTTGCGTATTCTTGTCATCTTGGCAGGTTTAGCCGCGTCTATCGCAGTGTTATGGACAACCGCAATTGGCCAAACAGCATTTGGTTTTTTTGGTGAATCTATAGCCGAAGCAAAACGCGTAGTGTGGCCAACCAGAAAAGAAACCATCCAGACCGCAATTGCAGTGTTTGTGTTGGTGGTAGTAGTGGCAGCCTTTTTAGCAGTAGTAGATATTGGGTTTGCCTACATGGTGCAGTGGTTAATGGGACGGAGTGCTTAATGAGTATGCGTTGGTATGCAGTCCAAGCTTTTTCAGGCATGGAAAAATCCGTAAAAGCGGGCATTGAAGAGCGCATTGCGCGTTCCGGCTTGCAAGATCAATTCGGTGACATTTTGGTGCCGGTTGAAGAGGTGATTGAAATGAAAGCAGGCGTCAAGAAGATATCTGAGCGCCGCTTGTATCCTGGTTATGTGCTGGTGCAAATGAGTATGTCTGACGAAAGTTGGCACTTAATCAAAAGTACACCGCGCGTGACGGCGTTTATTGGCGGCAGTGCTCAAAAGCCTACCCCGATTAAAGATAAAGAAGTCGAAATTATCTTGCAACGCATGGATGACAGTAAGTCAAATCCAACACAAAAATTGACTTTTGAAAAAGGTGAGTCTGTACGTGTGGTGGATGGTCCGTTTAAAGACTTCTCTGGTGCAGTAGAAGAAATTAATTACGAGAAGAGTAAGTTACGTGTGTCGGTGGTGATTTTTGGCCGCGCAACGCCAGTGGAATTAGACTTCAGTCAAATTGAAAAAGAAGTTTAAGTTTTACAAAGTAGGTTGTAGTAAAAGCAGGTTTTATTCTGCATTTCGTTAATCAGGGGAGCTTTTGCAAGGCAAAAGCGTTATTACCCACATAGGAGAGCAACATGGCAAAAAAAGTCCTTGGCTACATTAAACTGCAGATCCCTGCAGGTAAAGCCAACCCTAGTCCACCAGTCGGTCCAGCATTGGGTCAGCGTGGCCTCAACATTATGGAATTCTGTAAGGCGTTTAACGCTGCAACGCAAGGTGTAGAGCCTGGCTTGCCAATTCCAGTGGTGATTACTGCGTTTGTGGATAAGAGCTTCACGTTTGTGATGAAGACGCCCCCAGCGACGATTCTGATCAAAAAAGCAGCAAAAATCGAAAAAGGTTCAGCGCGCCCCCATACAGATAAAGTAGGCAAAATTACCCGTAAACAAGCGGAAGAAATCGCAACAACCAAAATGCCAGACTTAACAGCGGCGGACATGGATGCAGCGGTGCGTACCATTGCTGGTAGCGCACGCAGCATGGGTATTGAAGTGGAGGGTGCATAACATGGCTAAAAGAATTAACGCGCTACGCGCAAAAATTAATCGCGACAAACTTTACCCAATGCCAGAAGCATTAGGCTTGGTAAAAGAAGGCGCGACCGCAAAATTTAATGAATCAATCGACGCGGTGATTAATCTGGGTATTGATGCACGTAAATCAGACCAATTAGTGCGTGGTGCTTTGGTGCTGCCAAACGGTACAGGTAAGGTGACTCGCGTTGCTGTATTTGCACAAGGTGCGCAAGCGGAAGCGGCAAAAGCAGCTGGTGCCGATATTGTAGGTTTTGAAGATTTGGCTGAAAAAGTAAAAGCAGGCTTCCTGGATTTTGATGTGGCGATTGCGACACCAGACGCGATGCGTATTGTGGGTACTTTAGGCCAAGTATTGGGTCCTCGTGGCTTAATGCCAAATCCAAAAGTGGGTACAGTGACGCCAGATGCAGCGACTGCAGTTAAGAATGCAAAAGCAGGTCAAGTGCAATACCGTACAGATAAAGGCGGTATTGTGCATTGCACGATTGGCCGCGCTTCATTCACGGTTGAGCAATTGCAAGGTAACTTGGCAGCTTTGGTGGATGCACTGAGCAAAGCAAAACCAGCTTCAGCAAAAGGCGTGTTTTTGAAAAAAATCTCAATCTCTAGCACCATGGGTGCTGGCGTGCGAGTTGATCAAACGAGTATTGCATAAGAATTAATAAGCGCCTTGATAGGCGCTTTAGAAAGAACTTTGGGCTTGCTGCTTTGCAAAATTGAGAAATCAAATTGCAAGATAGCAAGAGCATCAAAGACCGTTGGAAACTTTGATTATTAATCAGGTTTTAATTGAGGCGGAGAGTAGATGGGTGAAAGAAGATCTAGTTGTCTTTAATCCTCTGTTTACAGTTTTCTGAATCCAACGCAGATGGCGAAACCAGACACAGGATATGTTGTTGTGAATGACCTGGATAAGGACGCCGTAAAATGGTTTTTATAGGCTACATCGCTATAAAAGCAGATTCTGTTTTAGCAATAAAGCAGAGATTTTAACGGAAAGGAGAAAAGACCTTGAGTCTGAATCTTACAGAGAAAAAAGCAGTAGTTGCTGAAGTAAGTGCACAAGTGGCACAAGCGCAAGCAATTGTTCTTGCAGAGTATCGTGGCATGGGCGTAGCGGATATGACCTTGTTGCGCGCTGAAGCTAGAAAATCAGGCGTTTACTTACGTGTGTTAAAAAACACATTGGTGCGTCGTGCAGTTGAAGGCACAGAATTTTCAGCATTAGCTAACGATATGGTAGGGCCGCTGGTATTCGGTATTTCTACCGATGCAGTTTCTGCCGCAAAAGTAATGAACAATTTTGCTAAAGCAAATGACAAGTTTGTGATTAAAGCAGGCGCAATGCCAAACCAAGTGATGAACGCTGCTGGTGTTCAAGCCTTGGCATCAACATTAAGCCGTGAAGAATTGCTTGCTAAATTTGCACGTACGCTAAACGAAGTGCCTACCAAGTTCGCTCGCGCACTTGCCGCAGTTCGTGATGCAAAAGCAGCTTAACTTTACATCGCACATACAATACAACTACATAATTTAATTTTTAAGGAATATTCAAATGGCAATTACAAATGCAGATATTTTAGAAGCAGTAGGCAAGATGTCAGTGCTGGACTTAACAGCATTTATTAAAGAAATCGAAGAGAAGTTTGGCGTTTCAGCAGCAGCAGTTGCAGTAGCTGCCGGCGGCGGCGCAGGTGGTGCAGCTCCAGCTGCAGCAGCTGAACAAACAGAATTCAACGTGATTTTGTTAACAGCTGGTGAGCAAAAAGTAAGTGTAATTAAAGCAGTGCGTGAATTAACAGCACTAGGCCTGAAAGAAGCTAAAGACTTGGTTGACGGCGCACCAAAAGCAATTAAAGAAGGCGTAAATAAAGCAGATGCTGACGCAGCATTGAAAAAATTGATTGAAGCTGGCGCAACTGGCGAAATCAAGTAATACCTAGATTTGAACGTACTTGGGCTGACGGGAGACCGTCGGCCTTCGGCGTTTTTAAGCAGCACCACTTGTAACAAAATGTAACAGGTGTATGAACGTAATTAAACCTTAAAGATGATAAATCTTTGATGTTAGAAATCAAAACATTGCAGTGGATGAAAAGTGTTTTGTCTTCTACCCTCAAAATATCAGGAGACGCTATGAGCTATTCCTTTACCGAAAAAAAACGCATTCGTAAAAGCTTTGCCAAACGTGAGAGCGTGCAAGAAGTCCCATACTTGCTCGCCATGCAGTTGGAATCTTACAAAGCATTTTTACAGGCAGAAATTCCCGCGGACAAACGTGCTGATGCTGGCTTAGAGTCAACGTTTAGTTCTGTATTCCCTATTGTTAGTCACTCTGGCAATGCACGTTTAGATTACGTGAGCTATCAATTAGGTAGCGAGCCGTTTGATGTGAAAGAATGTCAACAGCGTGGCCTTACTTTTGCTGCGCCATTGCGCGTTAAAGTGCGCCTCACTATCATGGATAAAGAGGCTTCTAAGCCTACCGTGAAAGAAGTGAAAGAGCAGGAAGTGTACATGGGCGAATTGCCTTTGATGACTGAAAACGGCTCATTCGTGATTAACGGTACCGAGCGTGTGATTGTTTCACAATTGCATCGCAGCCCAGGTGTGTTCTTTGAGCACGATCGTGGAAAGACCCACTCTTCAGGTAAATTGCTGTTCTCAGCACGTATTATTCCTTACCGTGGCTCATGGTTAGACTTTGAGTTTGACCCTAAAGATTACTTGTATTTCCGCGTTGATCGTCGCCGTAAAATGCCAGTGACCATTTTGCTTAAAGCATTGGGTTATACACCAGAACAAATTCTGGAAACGTTCAACGATACCGATACTTTCCATATTGGCCCCAAAGGCGTGGAATTTACTTTAGTGGCTGACCGTTTGCGCGGTGAAGTAGCGAAGTTTGATATTACTGATAAAGCTGGTGAAGTCCTGGTTGCTAAAGACAAGCGCATTACCGTGAAGCATATTCGTGATATTGAAAAAGCGGGCGTAACAAAAATTACAGTGCCGACTGATTTCATTATGGGTCGTGCAATTGCTAATAACATTATCGATACTGAGACAGGTGAAATCATTGCCAATGCCAATGATGAAGTGACTGAAACTTTACTCGAAAAATTGATTGAAGCGAAAGTTTCAACAATCAATACGCTCTATACCAACGATTTAGATCATGGCGATTTTATTTCGCAAACTCTGCGTATTGATGAAATCCCAGATCAATACAGTGCGCGCGTAGCGATTTATCGCATGATGCGTCCAGGCGAGCCGCCAACTGAAGAAGCGGTTGAGGCTTTATTCAATGGCTTGTTCTTTAATGAAGACCGTTACGATTTGTCAGTTGTTGGCCGTATGAAATTTAACCGCCGTGCTTATCCGGTTAAACAGGAAGAGCGAAGTGCTAACTGGATGCGTAAATTCTACGAGCGCGTCGGAGCACAAGGTGATCAAGGTGCAAATGTATTATCAAATGATGATATTTTGTCTGTGATTGGTGTGTTGCTTGAGTTGCGCAATGGCCGTGGTGAAATTGATGATATCGATCACTTAGGTAACCGTCGTATTCGCTCAGTGGGCGAATTGGCAGAGAATCAATTCCGTGCCGGTTTGGTGCGGGTTGAGCGCGCGGTAAAAGAGCGTTTAAGCCAGGCAGAATCAGACAATTTAATGCCGCATGATTTAATCAATGCGAAACCGGTTTCTAGCGCTATTCGTGAATTTTTTGGCTCAAGCCAACTCTCACAGTTTATGGACCAAACGAATCCACTTTCAGAGATTACGCACAAACGTCGTATTTCTGCATTAGGCCCAGGCGGTTTGACGCGTGAACGTGCTGGCTTTGAGGTGCGCGATGTACACTCAACCCACTATGGTCGTGTGTGTCCAATCGAAACGCCGGAAGGTCCAAACATTGGTTTGATTAACTCGCTAGCGTTGTATGCGCGTACCAACCAATATGGTTTCCTGGAAACACCGTATCGCCGTGTCGAAGGCAATAAAGTGTCGGACACCATTGACTATTTGTCAGCGATTGAAGAGAGCCAATTCATGATTGCGCAAGCAAACACAGAGTTGAATGCAAAAAATGTCTTTACTGACGACTTAATTTCTTCACGTCATTTAAACGAATTTACCATGACGCAACCAGAGCGCGTGCAATATATGGACGTGGCACCGAGTCAAATCGTGTCCGTTGCGGCCTCGTTGATTCCGTTTTTGGAACATGATGATGCGAACCGTGCATTAATGGGTGCCAACATGCAACGCCAAGCTGTACCTTGTTTACGTGCTGAAAAAGCGGTAGTAGGAACGGGTATTGAACGTACGGTGGCGATTGACTCCGGTACAACGGTGCAAGCGCGCCGTGGCGGTATCGTTGATTATGTTGATTCAGCCCGTATTGTGGTTCGCGTACATGATGCTGAGGCTAAAGCTGGTGAAGTAGGTGTCGATATCTACAACCTGACTAAATACACACGCTCGAATCAAAACACCAACATCAACCAACGTCCATTGGTAAAAGTGGGTGATAACTTGGCTCGCGGTGACATCATTGCTGATGGCGCATCAACAGACATGGGAGAGTTAGCACTTGGCCAAAACATGTTGGTGGGCTTTATGCCATGGAACGGTTATAACTACGAAGACTCGATCTTGATTTCAGAGCGCGTCGTGGCAGATGACCGTTACACATCTATTCATATCGAAGAGTTATCAGTGGTCGCACGTGATACTAAGTTGGGTGCAGAAGAAATTACGCAAGATATTTCGAATCTAAGCGAACGCATGTTAGGCCGCTTGGATGAGTCTGGCATTATTTACATTGGTGCTGAAGTAGAGGCAGGTGATGTATTGGTCGGTAAAGTGACACCAAAAGGTGAAACACAACTGACACCAGAAGAGAAATTGCTACGTGCGATTTTTGGTGAAAAAGCCTCTGACGTTAAAGACACTTCATTGCGCGTGCCATCAGGCATGAGCGGTACAGTGATTGATGTGCAAGTGTTTACGCGTGAAGGAATCGATCGCGACTCACGCGCACAACAAATTATTGATGACCAATTGGCGCACTATAAAACGGACTTGGCTGACCAAATGCGGATTGTAGAGGACGATGCGTTTGGTCGTATTCGTCGCTTGCTGGAAGGCAAGGCAGCCACTGGCGGTCCAAATAAATTGAAAAAAGGCGAAGCATTAAGCGCTGAGTATTTGGATTCTGTCGGTCGTTATGATTGGTTTGATATTCGCCTGTCTGACGAAGAAGCAGCTCGCCAGCTAGAGCAGTTAAAAGACAGTCTTGCCCAAGCCCGTGTCGATTTTGACAGTAAGTTTGACGAGAAAAAGCGCAAGTTGACACAAGGTGACGAATTGCCACCAGGTGTACAAAAAATGGTGAAAGTGTACTTGGCGGTAAAACGTCGTATTCAGCCAGGTGACAAGATGGCAGGTCGTCACGGTAACAAAGGTGTTATTTCAAAAATCGTACCAGTAGAAGATATGCCGCATATGGCTGACGGAACACCGATGGACATTGTGCTAAATCCATTAGGCGTACCATCGCGAATGAATATTGGCCAGATTTTAGAAGTGCATTTGGGCTGGGCAGCTAAAGGCTTAGGATTGCGTATTCAAGAAATGCTTGAGTCAGAAGTAAAAGTAGCGGAAATTCGCAAGTTTTTCGAGCAGATCTACAACGACAGCACCGGTAAAAAAGAAGACATTAAATCTTACAGCGACGCTGAAATATTGGAACTGGCACGTAATCTACAGGATGGTGTGCCGTTTGCGACGCCTGTGTTTGACGGAGCTGCGGAGTCTGACATTAAAGCCATGCTTGATTTGGCTTTCCCTGATGATGATGTGCGCACTAAACAATTGCAATTCTCTGCTGGCAAAACACAGGTTAAATTGTTTGATGGCCGCACCGGCGATGCGTTTGAGCGTCCTGTAACGGTAGGTTATATGCACGTATTGAAACTGCATCACTTGGTCGATGACAAGATGCATGCGCGTTCAACCGGTCCATATAGCTTGGTGACACAACAACCATTGGGCGGTAAAGCACAATTTGGTGGTCAGCGTTTTGGTGAGATGGAGGTTTGGGCGCTGGAAGCTTATGGCGCATCTTATACCTTACAAGAGATGCTCACGGTGAAATCAGATGACGTGAATGGCCGTACAAAAGTGTATGAAAATATTGTCAAGGGTGAGCACAAAATTGATGCGGGTATGCCGGAATCATTTAACGTGCTGGTGAAAGAAATCCGTTCACTCGCTATCGACATTGACCTTGACCGCAATTAATTAGGAGAGAATTCACATGAAAGCTCTATTAGACTTATTTAAACAGGTAACGCAAGAAGAAGAGTTTGACGCGATTAAGATCGCATTGGCCTCGCCTGAAAAAATCCGCTCATGGTCATACGGTGAAGTTAAAAAGCCAGAAACCATTAACTACCGTACGTTCAAGCCTGAGCGTGACGGTTTGTTTTGCTCAAAAATCTTTGGCCCAATTAAAGATTACGAATGCTTATGCGGCAAATACAAACGCTTAAAACATCGTGGTGTAATCTGCGAAAAATGTGGCGTTGAAGTCACGTTGTCGAAAGTACGTCGTGAGCGTATGGGTCATATTGACCTGGCATCACCGGTAGCCCACATCTGGTTCTTGAAATCACTACCAAGCCGTTTAGGTATGGTATTGGACATCGCTTTGCGTGATATCGAACGTGTATTGTACTTTGAAGCATTTATCGTCGTTGACCCTGGCATGACGCCACTGACGCGCGGTCAGTTGCTGACAGAAGACGACTACTTGGCAAAAGTAGAAGAATACGGTGACGAATTCAATGCGGTAATGGGTGCAGAAGCCGTGCGTGAATTATTGCGCAACATGAACATCGCTAACGAGATTGAAGTGTTACGTCGTGATTTGGGCGAAACTGGCTCAGAGGCAAAAATCAAGAAAATCGCTAAGCGTCTAAAAGTATTAGAAGCATTCCAGAAATCTGGTATCAAGCCTGAATGGATGATTCTTGAAATCTTGCCGGTGTTGCCGCCAGAACTGCGTCCATTGGTACCATTGGATGGCGGCCGTTTTGCAACATCTGACTTGAACGATTTATACCGTCGCGTAATTAACCGTAACAACCGCCTAAAAAGATTATTGGAGCTAAAAGCGCCAGAAATTATCGTGCGCAACGAAAAACGTATGTTGCAAGAAGCTGTGGATTCATTATTAGACAATGGTCGTCGCGGTAAAGTGATGACAGGCGCTAACAAACGTCCATTGAAATCTCTCGCAGACATGATTAAAGGCAAAGGCGGTCGTTTCCGTCAAAACTTGCTCGGTAAGCGTGTGGATTACTCTGGCCGTTCAGTCATTGTGGTAGGTCCAACACTTAAATTGCATCAATGTGGTCTGCCTAAGAAAATGGCGTTGGAATTGTTCAAGCCTTTCATCTTCCATAAATTGGAAGTATTGGGCTTAGCAACTACGATTAAAGCTGCGAAGAAAAAAGTTGAAGAAGAAGGTCCAGAAGTATGGGATATTCTCGAGGATGTAATCCGCGAGCATCCAGTACTATTGAACCGAGCACCTACATTGCACCGTTTAGGTATTCAAGCGTTTGAGCCTATCTTGATTGAAGGTAAAGCCATTCAATTGCACCCGTTAGTTTGTGCGGCATTCAACGCCGACTTTGACGGTGACCAAATGGCGGTTCACGTGCCGTTGAGCTTAGAAGCACAAATGGAAGCACGCACTTTGATGTTGGCTTCAAACAACGTATTGTCTCCAGCAAACGGTGAGCCAATCATCGTGCCTTCACAAGATATTGTGTTGGGCCTGTACTACATGACGCGCGACAAGGTTGCGGCGCGTGGTGAAGGTATGCGCTTTGCTGATGTGAAAGAAGTGCAACGTGTGTTCGATCAAAACTTGATTGATTTGCACGCAAAAAT
This sequence comes from Methylotenera sp., assembly GCA_036676175.1. Taxonomy (GTDB): domain Bacteria; phylum Pseudomonadota; class Gammaproteobacteria; order Burkholderiales; family Methylophilaceae; genus Methylotenera_A. Next base: position 9,747 of record JAKFDL010000028.1, read on the forward strand.
CACAGTACGTATCAAAGAACACGACTTGGATTTGGACGGTGTTAAAACTGAAAAAACCACACGTTACGAGACGACTGTAGGCCGTGCCTTATTGTCAGAAATTCTGCCAGCTGGCTTGTCATTTGGCTTAATTGATAAAGCTTTGAAAAAGAAAGAGATTTCAAAATTAATCAATGCTTCATTCCGTAAAGTGGGTATTCGCGAAACAGTTATCTTTGCTGATAAATTAATGTATACGGGCTATACCTATGCGACTAAAGCGGGTATTTCCATTTCCATTAACGATATGTTGGTCCCACCAGAAAAAGGCGCTTTAATTGGTGCTGCTGAGGCGGAAGTAAAAGAAATTGAAGATCAATATGTTTCAGGTTTAGTCACACAAGGCGAGCGCTACAATAAGGTGGTCGACATTTGGGGTCGCGCTGGTGACAAGGTGGCCGATGCCATGATGAAACAATTGCGTGAAGAAAATGTATTGGACGCAGACGGCAAGCAAGCGAAAGATAAAGACGGCAAAGCGCTGAAACAGGAGTCTTTCAATGCAATCTATATGATGGCAGACTCGGGTGCGCGTGGTTCTGCAGCTCAAGTGCGTCAGCTAGCTGGTATGCGTGGACTGATGGCGAAACCAGATGGTTCGATTATTGAAACGCCGATCACTGCTAACTTCCGTGATGGTTTGAACGTGTTGCAATACTTTATTTCTACGCACGGCGCACGTAAAGGCTTGGCAGATACGGCGCTAAAAACGGCTAACTCTGGTTACTTAACACGTCGCTTGGTGGATGTGACGCAAGATCTAGTGGTGACAGAACTTGATTGTGGCACTGAAGATGGCTTGGTAACCAAGGCGTTGGTAAAAGGTGGTGAAGTGGTTGAGCCATTGCATGACCGTATCTTGGGACGTACTGCAGCGTTAGATGTGATTCATCCTGAGACTCAAGAAGTGATATATGCCGCTGGTACTTTGCTGGGTGAAGATGAAGTTGAAAAAATTGATGCACTTGGTATCGACGAGGTAAAAGTGCGTACCGCACTGACTTGTGATACACGTTATGGTATTTGCGCCACGTGTTATGGCCGCGATTTGGGTCGTGGTAAGCTGATTAGTATGGGCGAAGCAGTAGGTGTTATCGCTGCGCAATCCATCGGTGAGCCTGGTACACAGTTAACCATGCGTACCTTCCACATTGGTGGTGCAGTGTCTCGTGCAGCTTCTGTTAGCCAAGTTGAGAGTAAATCGAACGGTGTACTGAGCTTTACTTCAACTATGCGTTACGTGACTAACTCACGTAAAGAGCAAATTGTGATTTCGCGAAATGGTGAGGTGATTATTGCCGATGATAGCGGCCGCGAACGTGAGCGTCATAAAGTGCCTTACGGTGCGACATTGACAGTAATGGACGGTAAAGTGGTTAAAGCAGGTCAAGCGCTAGCTACTTGGGATCCACACACTCGCCCAATTATTACTGAGTATGCCGGTAATGTGAAGTTTGAAAACGTTGAAGAAGGCATCACTGTTGCTAAGCAAATTGATGATGTGACAGGATTGTCTTCATTGGTTGTTATCGATCCGAAACAGCGTGCTGGTCAAACCAAAGGCTTGCGTCCGCAGATTAAACTGTTAGATGCAAATGGTAATGAAGTAAAAATTGCCGCTAGTGATCAATCAGTGAACATCACTTTCCAGTTGGGTTGCATTATTACTGTGAAAGATGGCCAAGAAGTAGGCGTGGGTGAAGTGATTGCACGTATTCCACAAGAGTCGTCTAAAACACGTGATATTACCGGTGGTTTGCCACGCGTAGCAGAACTGTTTGAAGCACGCTCACCTAAAGATGCAGGCATGTTGGCCGAAACGACAGGGACTGTGTCATTCGGTAAGGATACTAAAGGTAAACAACGTTTGGTGATTACCGACTTGGATGGGGTTGCTAGCGAGTTCTTGATTCCTAAAGATAAGCACGTGACAGCACATGACGGCCAAGTGGTTACCAAAGGTGAAACCATTGTTGATGGTCCGGCTGATCCGCAAGATATTTTACGCTTACAAGGTCGTGAAGCATTGGCGCGCTATGTTATTGATGAAGTGCAGGATGTGTATCGCTTGCAAGGCGTTAAGATTAACGATAAACATATTGAAGTGATTGTGCGTCAAATGTTGCGTCGTGTACGTGTAACAGATGCAGGCGACACCGGCTTTATTATGGGCGAGCAAGTAGAGCGTGCTGATTTATTGGCAGAAAACGAACGTGTAGTTGCGCAAGACAAACGCCCAGCTGAGTTCGAGTATGTGTTACTGGGTATTACTAAAGCTTCATTGTCGACAGACTCGTTTATTTCGGCGGCTTCGTTCCAAGAAACAACCCGTGTATTGACTGAAGCGGCTATTTTAGGCAAACGTGATGAATTACGTGGCTTGAAAGAAAACGTGATTGTGGGTCGCCTCATTCCTGCGGGTACTGGCTTGGCTTACCATGAGTCACGTAAACGTGCGGCGATTGCAGCCTTGACACCTTCAACGCCATCTGCACAAGCGGCGGCGGCTGAAGCGTTGTTTGGTAGTGACCCAGCAGATGCAGCTGTTGAAACAGAAGCATTAGCAGACGTTACTAGAATTCCAGCAACTGAAGTGAATGTTGTAGAAACGCCAGCCGAGTAACTTTTTAATTAGGGAATATGTGTCGAGATAATTTTTATCTTGACACATTTGCCTATGCTAAATAGAATGCTTGGTTTTTCAGAATAGCCTTATTGTCATTAATAAGGCTATTAATTGTAGAATTTATATAAAGGTTTTGAGGCAATGCCAACCATTAACCAGTTAGTTCGTAAGCCACGCGCAAAAGTGGTCACAAAAAGTAAAGTGCCGGCACTTGAAGCATGCCCGCAAAAGCGTGGCGTATGTACGCGTGTGTATACTACAACCCCTAAAAAGCCAAACTCTGCTTTGCGTAAAGTGGCTAAAGTGCGCTTAACCAATGGCTACGAAGTGATTAGCTACATTGGCGGCGAAGGCCATAACTTGCAAGAGCATAGCGTGGTGTTGCTGCGTGGTGGTCGTGTAAAAGACTTACCAGGTGTGCGTTACCATATGGTGCGCGGTAGTTTAGATACGGCGGGTGTAAAAGATCGTAAACAATCACGTTCTAAATACGGTGCTAAACGCCCTAAAGAAGCTAAAAAGTAATTTAATGAATTGAAAGCGGCCGTCCAAAGGCCTTGCTAATGCAGTTGCTAGCAAAACATAACTGAAAATAGAGTAAAGAAAAGAGTAAAGATATGCCAAGACGTAGAGAAGTCCCCAAACGCCACATTCTGCCTGATCCAAAATTCGGAAGTACAGAAGTGTCTAAATTCGTTAACGTGCTAATGACAGGTGGTAAAAAATCTGTTGCTGAGCGTATTCTGTATGGTGCATTTGACCAAGTTACAACTAAAACCAGCAAAGATGCGTTGGAAGTATTTACATTGGCATTAACAAACCTGCGTCCATTGGTTGAGGTTAAAAGCCGCCGTGTAGGTGGTGCGAACTACCAAGTGCCAGTTGAAGTGCGTCCTAGCCGTCGTAGTGCATTGGCAATGCGTTGGTTGCGTGATGCGGCGCGTAAGCGTGGCGAAAAATCAATGGGCCTACGTTTGGCGGCTGAATTGGTTGAGGCTTCTGAAGGTCGTGGATCAGCAATGAAAAAACGTGAAGAAGTTCACCGTATGGCGGAAGCGAATAAAGCATTCTCACATTTCAGGTTCTAATAGTAACAAGCTAGTTGTTTGTAACATTGCCTAAACAAAGTTCGGGTAATGTAGATGTGATGAGAATTAAACCGCTCTTTAAGAATTTAAGATTGAATTGACAAGCAAAGGTAAAGTATCGTGGCTCGTAAAACCCCTATTGAACGTTATCGTAACATTGGTATTTCTGCGCATATTGACGCTGGTAAAACAACCACAACTGAACGTATTTTGTTTTATACGGGTGTAAACCATAAAATTGGTGAAGTGCATGATGGTGCTGCCACCATGGACTGGATGGAGCAAGAACAAGAGCGCGGTATTACCATTACTTCTGCTGCCACCACCTGCTTCTGGTCAGGCATGGCTAAGCAATTTGATCAACACCGTATCAATATTATTGATACCCCGGGCCACGTTGACTTCACGATTGAAGTTGAGCGTTCTATGCGTGTGCTGGACGGCGCATGTATGGTGTACTGTGCTGTGGGCGGTGTGCAGCCTCAATCTGAAACTGTATGGCGTCAAGCCAACAAATACAAAGTGCCGCGTTTAGCGTTCGTTAATAAGATGGACCGCGCAGGCGCTAACTTCTTCAAAGTGTACGATCAAATGCGTGCACGTCTAAAAGCCAACCCGATTCCTTTGCAAGTGCCAATTGGCGCCGAAGAGAAGTTCGAAGGCGTTGTCGATTTAATCAAGATGAAAGCCATCTATTGGGATGATGCATCTCAAGGCATGAAATTTGACTACCGTGACATTCCAGCTGATTTAAAAGCGGAGTGCGATAAATGGCGCGAGAATATGGTAGAGGCCGCAGCTGAAGCCAATGAAGAGCTAATGAATAAATACCTTGAAGAAGGTGATTTGTCAGAAGCGGAAATCATGACTGGCTTGCGTATCCGCACGATTGCTTTCGAGATCGTGCCAATGGTATGTGGCTCTGCGTTCAAAAACAAAGGCGTGCAAGCCATGTTGGATAAAGTCATTGAGTTAATGCCTGCGCCAACTGATATCCCGCCAACGCGTGCAGAAGACGAACATGGTAAAGAGATTTTCCTAAAAGCGTCTGATGATGAAAAATTCTCAGCTTTGGCTTTCAAGATCATGACTGACCCATTTGTTGGTCAGCTGATTTTCTTCCGTGTTTATTCTGGCGTGGTGAATGCCGGCGATACGGTATACAACCCAATTAAAGGCAAAAAAGAGCGTATCGGCCGTATCGTGCAGATGCATGCCAATACGCGCGAGCCTTTGGATGAAGTGCGTGCTGGAGACATTGCTGCTGCGGTTGGCTTGAAAGAGGCAACAACAGGCGATACGTTATGTGGTTTGAATCAGGAAATTATTCTTGAGCGCATGATTTTCCCGGAGCCGGTGATTCACGTTGCGGTTGAGCCAAAAACCAAAGCTGACCAAGAAAAAATGGGTATCGCTTTGAACCGTTTGGCGCAAGAAGACCCATCTTTCCGCGTTAAAACCGATGAAGAGACTAACCAAACCATTATTTCTGGTATGGGTGAGTTGCACTTGGAGATTTTAGTTGACCGTATGAAGCGTGAGTTCAACGTTGAAGCGAACGTGGGCGCACCGCAAGTGGCTTACCGTGAAGCAATTAAGAAGAAAGTGGAAGTCGAAGGCAAGTTCGTTAAACAATCTGGCGGCAAAGGTCAATATGGCCATGTTTGGCTAATTATGGAACCAAATGAGCCAGGTAAAGGCTTTGAGTTTGTGGATGCGATTAAAGGCGGTACAGTGCCACGCGAATTTATTCCTGCGGTTGAAAAAGGCTTGCGTGAAACGATTCCTGCAGGTGTATTGGCTGGCTTCCCGGTAGTTGATGTGAAAGTCACCCTATTTGACGGTTCTTACCATGACGTTGACTCAAACGAAAACGCTTTCAAAATGGCTGCTTCGATGGGCTTTAAGGATGGTATGCGTAAGGCAGACCCGGTGTTGCTAGAGCCAATGATGGCGGTTGAAGTGGAAACGCCAGAAGACTATATGGGTGATGTAATGGGTGACTTATCATCACGCCGCGGCATGATTCAAGGTATGGAAGATAATGCGACTGGTAAAGTGATTCGTGCAGAAGTGCCGTTGGCTGAGATGTTTGGCTACTCAACTGTTGTGCGTTCATTGTCACAAGGTCGTGCGAGCTACAGTATGGAATTTAAGCACTACACAGAAGCACCTAGAAACGTGGCGGAAGCCATTATGAACAAGAAGTAATACTTCGTTTATTCTTAAATTATTGAGTATTTAAAGGAACTAAAAATGGCAAAAGGCAAATTTGAACGGACCAAACCGCACGTCAACGTTGGCACGATTGGCCACGTCGACCATGGCAAGACCACACTGACGGCAGCGATTACAACAATC
>JAKFDL010000029.1:0-29496 GCA_036676175.1 Methylotenera sp.
ACGGGAAAATAATTCGAAATAATAACCACCCCACAATAATTCCGATCAGGATCGAAAAATTGCCTAGTACTCTTCCGCCTTTAATTTTTAATAGTCCTACGAAAATGACAATCCCAATTGAAAATAAACTGACAGGGAGATCAATTGTCCCACCTTCAGTTATTTTAAACATTCCTTTGAAGAAAATAAAAATTAGCTGAAAAGTAATGTTTGGCTAGTGGTAATCATCGTTTCTATTTAATTACATCTATGAGATAGGTTTTTGATGGGGCAGCTATTGCCCCAAACCAGATATCCATTCCTACACACTATCAATTCTTAAATTCGAGAAGAATTAATACCTTTTTGTGTCTTTGTCTGCTCATAGAGCTTGAAAAATATCATGATTATTAGTGATTAATGAGCTTATTAGGATTATTTTCATATAAGTAATAGAGTGTTGTTATTAGCTTTAAAGGTTATATTTTTATTAATGTGGAATAGGGTATCAATAACACCAATAATATCTATCTATGAAGAAAATCAATACTCAGGTTTTGGAAGGTGATCAATATCTTCGAACATTAATTGATAACTTTCCTTTTATGGTTTGGCTGAAAGATGTCGACAGTCGGCTATTAGCTGCAAACGCAGCTTACGCAACTATGGTAGGTGTTTCCTCAAGTAAAGAGCTCATCGGTAAGACAGATTTTGATTTTTTCCCCGCCGATTTAGCACAGCAATATGTGGATGGCGATAAAGAAGCCATGCGTAGTAAAACCCCGATAGGGGTGATCATCCCTATCAAAGACTCAGAAGGAAATTATCGCTGGATTGAATCTTATAAATCCGCTTTGATCACGGATGGCAAAGTGGTTGGCTCCCTTGGCTATGCACGCGACATCACTGAGAGTATACAAAAAGAAAAAGAGTATCAATCACTGGTTGAAAGCTCGCCTAATTGTGTGATGCGATTCAACAGCGAATGTAAGCGTATCTTTCTTAATAGCAAAAATTCTGAATTTTTTGAATTGGATTCAGCATCCCTGTTAGGTACTACGCCGACTGAGTTGCCTGGTGGAGGTTCTGCCATTTTGCTTGAAGAAAAAATCCTGGAAGTGTTTCAGAACGGCCTCAACCAAAACGTAACGTTGGAAGTGACGATGCATGACGGTAGGCAGAAGATTATGCATCTTGTGCTTGCTCCAGAATTTAATGCTAACAATGAGGTAAAGGCAGTCATTGCCGTGGGGCAAGACGTTACGGAGTCGTACGAAAGTCAAAAACGCATCAATAACTTAGCCTATTTCGACCCTCTTACTAAATTACCAAATCGCATATTGTTCCTCGAAAAGCTAGAGGCTAGTATAAAAAAAGCGAGTCAAAAAAGCTTCTCATTTGCAGTGTTAATGCTCGATTTAGACGGATTCAAAGCGGTGAATGATTTGCACGGACATGCAGTAGGAGACTTGCTGTTACGTGAGTCTGCACGGCGCTTAGAAAGTTGCGTGAGGTCTACAGATGCTGTCGCGCGTCTTGGTGGCGATGAGTTTGCTATCTTGCTATCAAATATTCAAGAAAATGTAAATGCAGGCAAAATAGCTAGCAAAATTCTTGAGTCTCTCAAAGCACCAGTTTTGATAAATGGTTCAGAATTGTTTATTACCGCGAGTATTGGAATAGTGGTCTGTCCCTACCATAGCAGACAAGCGAGTGACCTTGTGAAATTTTCTGACATCGCCATGTACCAGGCAAAAAAACAAAGAAATAGTTTCCAATTTTACTCAACAGATATGACCCAAAAAGCAGTTGAGCGTAATGATATTGAGAGTTCACTTCGTCGTGCGCTTCAGAACGATGAGTTCTTGCTTTATTATCAGCCACAAATTAATTTGCTGACCGGTAAAACTGTCGGTGTGGAAGCATTATTACGTTGGAATAGAAATCACACTGAGATGATTCCCCCGAATAGATTTATCGGTATTGCCGAAGATTCCGGAATCATTGTCGACATTGGGCAATGGGTCATGCTCACAGCATTTGAGGCTGCTGTTAAGTGGAATGCAAAGCTAGAATCGCCCATTACAGTAGCCATTAATTTGTCTAGTCGTCAATTCATCCATAATGACCTATTAAGTTCTATCAAACTTGCTTTAGTACAAACCAAATGTAACCCGCATTGGATTACCTTAGAAATCACGGAAAGTTTGTTACTTAATGATAGTGAGAAAACAAGAAAAATCTTAAAGAGCCTAGATAAAATGGGTTTTAGAATCTCTCTCGATGATTTCGGGACAGGTTACTCCGCACTAAGTTATTTAAATAAGTTTCCAGTCAGTGAAATTAAAATTGATAAATCCTTTATTCAAGGAATTGTAGATAATCCTGAACATGGGCTCGTGATACAAGCCATTATCTCGATGGCGAATAGTCTTGGTAAGAGTTTAGTGGCTGAAGGCGTTGAAACAGCTGAACAATCTGAGTATTTACTTAAACTGGGCTGCCAAACAGTGCAGGGTTTTCTTTATAGTAAACCTCAGCCATTCGATGATATTTTCATTTCTTAGGTGTGCTTTTCATGACGCTCTATGCAAACTAGAGTTGTGAACAACCCGCGCCGCAGCAGACTCAACTTCCCCAACCCTGTGCTTCTCAATAATTGCTTATACGCAGGTTAGTGCTTAAAATCTGGGTAACGACTCATGAAATCCTTGGCTGGAAGCGGTTTAGAAAAAAAGTAGCCCTGTCCATAATCGCATCCGGCTGCAGTCAACAAGTTTTTCTGTTCCTCAGTCTCCACTCCCTCTGCAATTACCTGCATGCCAAGTTTGTGTGCCATCACGATGATAGCTTCACACAATGCCATGTCATCAGAACCGTGTGCTAGGTTACGGGTAAAGGATTGGTCAATCTTGAGATAGTCAATATCGAATTTTTTGAGATAAGAAAGCGCTGAATAGCCGGTACCAAAATCATCGAGTGAAACCTGAATGCCTGCATCCCGGAATTCAAGCAATCGATCAGCGACTAGGGTGCTGGCATCCAGCAAGAGGCCTTCAGTAATTTCTACTGCGATACTTTGCCCTGGCAGACTCAACTGCGACAGATAATCATACCAAGACATGTGGGATTGTTTTTCATTATGGAACTGGACTGGCGACTTGTTGACGCTGATTTGAAAAGCAGGGTTTAGTAATGTACGCCATTCTTTTGCCTGCTGTGCTGCGTTGCGGAATACCCAGTCGCCAATATCAACGATTAGACCAGTGTCTTCAGCGATGGGAATAAATGTTGCGGGGCTAATTAGACCCTGGGTGGGGTGTTGCCAGCGAAGCAGCGCTTCTGCCTTGTAGATAGCACCTGTGGCCAGTTCTATAATAGGCTGGTAGGCTACCCAGAATTGACTGGCGGCCAGCGCGCCACGCAAATCATTAGCAATTTGCACACGCGATTTAACCGCCTGCTGCATGGATGCGGTAAAGTAGCTATAACGGTTACGACCCTGATTCTTGGCGGCATACATGGCCTGATCAGCATTCTTGAGTAATATTTCGATATCAGTAGCATCTACTGGATAAAGCGTAATCCCGATACTGGCGGAAATATAGGCCACATCCTCTCCCAGCTGGAATGGCTCGGTCATTTTGTGCAGGATATTCTGGGCCACACGATCAATATTGCTGGCATCCTCCAATTCACCCATAATCACAGTGAACTCATCCCCACCCAGTCGCGCTACCGTGTCAGTCTCGCGCACGCAGTTAGTGATACGAAGCGCCGCTTCTTTAAGCAAGGCATCGCCCTTGTCGTGACCGAGAGTATCGTTGATTTCCTTGAATCGGTCGAGATCGATAAACATCAGGGCTAGCTGGTGGCCAGCACGGTTAGCTTTTTTAATGTCTTGATCCAAGCGGTCATGGAACATTTGGCGATTAGGTAATTCTGTGAGGGTGTCGAAGTTAGCCTGATGCCAAATCAATTCCTCAGCCTCTCTCTTTCGACTGACGTCGGTGAACATTGCCACGCGTCGTTGCACTGAGCCATTTTCATTAAATACAGTATTGATAGTAAGCCACTTAGGATAGATTTCACCATTCTTGCGTTGATCCCAAACCTCACCTTGCCAGTAACCTGTACTATGGATTTCATCCCACATCGCATCATAGAACGTCTCATCATGGCGGCTAGATTTGAGAATACTGGGGTTTTTGCCAATGACTTCTTCTAAAACATAGCCAGTGATCTTTATAAATGCCGGGTTAACGGCAATTATTTCGTTACTGGCATTGGTAATCATGATTGCTTCGCTGCTGGTGTCATAGACGGAAGCAGCTAACCGCAGAGACTCTTCTGTGGCTTTACGCTCAGTGATATTTTGTACAAAAGTAAAGCTGTATTCTTCTCCTTCAGAATTAATTACATTGCCTATCACCTCGACTGGGAAAATTGTCCCATCCTTACGCTGATGGCGCGTTTCAATCTTGATTACTTTGGTTTTTCGGAGAGCCTCCCACATGGTAGGCCAAGTCTCAGGAGGGAGGTCTGGGTCAAATTCCCAGATATACATATCTAACAACTCTTCTCTGGAGTACCCTAGGCTCTGGCAAGCATAATCATTAACATACAGCACCTGACCTGAACTACTCAGTCTAAAGAATGCACTCTGGCTTTTTTCGATGGCGGTCTGCGTTATCAGTAATTCACTCTCTATGCGATTACGTTCTTTTTCAGCACGTGCACGTTCAATAATTTCCCAGCAACGTTCGGCGATTTCCTCGACCATAGATATTTCGTTTGTCGTCCAAGTGCGTGCGGTTGTCTGGTGCACGGCCATCATTGCCCGCAACACGCCTTGTTTTATCAGTGGGCAGCAAATGACCGCTTTAATTGTAACGGCATTAAACATATTTCTGTCTTCTGCGGAAATTATATCTGCGTCTACATCATTAACGACAAAAGTGCGGCCGGCCTGAAGTTCGGAAACAGCGTGTGAACCGAATAAGCCAAGGCGATAGTATCCTACTGTGCTTGCACAACCATCAGTGTAATCATGCTGAATGGTAAAGTGATCGCCATCTATTTCCACATCCGCATAAGCGCAACGAGAAGCATGTAAGTGAACTCCTAGCAAGCGGGTAGCGGCAGCCATAATTTCTGTTGGCTCCACCAAGTCACGTGTCTCATCACTAAGTTCATTTAGAAAGCGAAAACGTCTTTCACTTTCTGTCAGAGCCATCTCCGATTGTTTACGCTCCGTAATGTCTTGGATAAAACCTTCTAAGTACAAGTCCGTATCTGCTGAAGCGGTAACCTTGCGCATCATAATGTTGGCTGTAATAATGCTTCCATCTCTGCGTCTAAGATCAGTTTCTTCTTGCACCCACTGATTTCTTTTTAAGGCAGCGCCAACGATTTGCTCACGTATGTGTGGATTTGCGTATATCTGGGTACCGATGTGGGTAATATCTGCATGCAATTTTTCAGGTGATGGATATCCTAGCATTGTTGCCAAAAACTGGTTGGCGGCCAGAAATTTTCCTGTTGGCAGGGAATGGAAAAACCCAACAGGCGCATTTTGAAATAAGCTAAGAAACTTTTTCTCGCTTTCCCGACTATTTTTAAGAATCGTCGATAACACAATGCCAATTACAGAGAGTGCTAGGATATAAAACCAGAAATTAAGTAGCCCGACTGGAACCTGATTGGAGGTGGAACCCCCAACCTGCAATACCATCCCCAGTAGCATTTGTATGGCCGTCATGGTGATAATCAGCAAGGCACCATGACGGCCGAACCTTGCAGCACCCCAGGTCACGAACAGGAAAATCCAGAAGCCTCTCGCTATGGTGCCAAATAAATCACTAAACCAACCTAGAAATATAATTTGGCCAGCTAAAAAAGCCAAGCCGAAACAAGCTACGGTTTCTAACACGCGTTCTCGATTTAGCCAGCCATGGGGAAGGTGGCGCCACACCAGTATGAGAGGTGTTACCAGAATAATGCCAAGAGTATCTCCCTGCCACCAAATCAGCAAATTCTGCGCAATAGTCTCTCTGGTTAGGATTTCTGCTACCAGCAGCGTAGTAACACCACACAAGGCGCTTACGCAAGTGCTGAGCGCTCCCATAACACTAAGCCACAGTATATGTCGCGGACGCGTCAGTTCTAGATTAAAGTGGTGAGTGTGAGCTAGCAGCCAGACACCAACTAACGCCCCTAATGTGTTGCCTGCTGCAATAAAGATGGATATTTCGCCAGTGGTACCTTGCATGAGGTTTCCTGCAAACGCGCCAATAAAAACACCTGGCCAGTATTTTTTGCCGCCAATCAGTAATGCTGCCAGAGCAACGCCACTAGACGGCCATACAATAGAAACAATCTCATTAGTAGAAAAGAAACTAAGCGAGAGCTTAGCGAGAGCAGCATACGCTATCGCCAAGCCTGCTAGACGAAGTAAATAGCTCCTGCTGTAAAAAAACGCTGGTTGCAATGTGATTAGATACCTAATGGTTGTTTAGATACTTTTTCTCAGCTTATTCTACTCCGAAATAGATTGTAGTTGAGTTTACTTATTGTAGGTAAGCTGGATATGATTCGGCCACAATAGGGTGTGAAATAAAAAGCCCTTTAAATAGGGCTTTTCGTTATACATAATTCCAACTACTTCTTATCATGACCTTTAGCTTTACCCACGTTTTTATCATGATCCTTGTTATTGCCAGGAAGAGTTTTCTCTTCTTTAACTGTTTTGTCATCAGCAACATTGCCGCTTTCCGCTGCTTGAGGGTTTCCAACAGTAATGTCATGTTCACTCTTTGGAGAGGGTTCGCCTTTCACTTGATTGTTGTCTGCAAAAGCGAGCGTGCTGAGACAAGTTAAAAATACGGGTATGATTACTAAAGATTTATTCATTCGATTCTCCTGTTTAAAGATTTAAAGTTTTGCGTAATCAATCCTAAGGAATACTTTAAATAAGAGAAATGGGCTAATTCTGATATCAGAGTAGGATGTCTCTTACTAAAATATTATTTGCCATTAATAAACGGTTGCTCTTTTTATTTGAATTTATTTTAACAAAACGCATGAGTGATATAAATTACAGTAGATACAATATTTAAAGATTAAATGTGAGGTTTAGGTGAATAAGCACATCGATACAGGTAGAGAGCCAACTGAAAAAGAATTTTTAGAAGCTGAAAGGATTCTAAATTTTCATCCGCTTCAACAACAAGGACACCCTTCTGCTGTGCCAGCTGACCACAACAAGCTTTCTCACATAAATACTTATGGCAGCCTTCCAGAATTCTATCTAGATACCCCATTTGTCTGCCGCAACTGTGAAAAACGCGAAATCTGGAAAGCTAAAGATCAAAAGTGGTACTACGAAGAGGCCAAGGGACATATCGATGCTAAAGCTGTTGAATGCCATGCCTGTCGCAAAGCTAGAAAGTCTGGAAAAGCACAAATTGCTCGCCAGCTTGACGCGCAGCACTAGAAGTCATAGCTGTTGTAGCCGCAGATTTTAACTTGGTCAAAGATTATATTAAAATCAAACAAAGTAGATTAGGAGTTGAAAAATGAACACGACTAAACACTATTTTATTGGCACAGCTTTAATATTGCTTGCATTAATATTATTCACTATTAATGCGTTTGCTGTTTATTTTAATGAATTGCCTGAAGGCGCTAACGCAACAGAACGCCCAAAATATTTAAGTGCTTCAGGGTTAAAGTTGGATGTAACAATCGGCGATAATAAATACAAGCCTATTGATCAATCTAGAACAAAAGCTGAGGTTAAGCAAATCTTGGTGGCCGGTACCCTGGTTCCAACCCCCGCACAGGAATCCGCACCAACGCCTACACCGACTCCTGAACCAGCTCCTGTATCGGCTACACTTACACAACCGCCAGGCCAAAATGGTTTGATGCCTATTGTGGACATCAGCAAAAATATCACACCCGCAGTAGGTTATGACGATCTGCGCATTAGACCAACCAACGAGCAAGCTAAAGCAACCCAAGATAGCGCATTCCGCATCTCATGTCTGGTAAGTCACATGAGCAATGATGACCCGATGCTATACCCTGGACAAGAGGGTGCATCGCATCACCATACGTTTTATGGTAACACTCAAGTGAGATTCGATACCGATTTAGACCAATTATCAACCACCGGCAATAGTACCTGCGATGGCGGTATTATGAATCGCAGTGCCTATTGGCACCCGACCATCATCAATACGCTGACAAATGCCCCTGTTTTACCGGATCAAGGCGCTATCTTTTATTACAAAGTCGGCCATCCTGGATTTGGGGGGAGAATAAAAGCGCCGCCAAAAGGTTTGCGTATGTTGGCTGGAAACCCCAAGGCGACCACATTTGGTCAATCGCGAGCAAGTAAGTATGTATGCATCAACATCGCACGACAGAATAGCAACGGCATGAAGTGGCAAAGTACTATACCTAATTGTGGTCCCGAATCTGTTATGCAGCAGGTTGTAACATTCCCGCAATGCTGGGATGGCAAAAACCTCGATAGCCCAAATCATCAAGACCACATGGCTTATCCCTCGCGATCTGGTATATGTCCTGCCACTCATCCTGTAGTCTTTCCTGAAATTTCGCTTAACTTAAATTACAAAGTACATGCCGATAGCCCCATGAATAAATGGCGTTTGGCTTCTGATAATTACACCTTTAATGGCCGTAATGCCGGCTACTCAGGCCACGCAGATTGGGTGAACGGATGGGATGAGAAGGAACTAGAAGGTATCGTTAAAAACTGCCTCAATTCACGCAAAGACTGCCATGCGCACTTATTAGGGGACGGTAGAATGTTTTATCGTGATTAGTGTGTCCTTAGTTCAAGTCTGGGTTGATGAGCCATGATAGTATTGGATTTTGGGTTGATAGAAATGCAGTTGCACCTTAGGAGGTTAGCTATGAAATGGACTGGTATGTTTCTTGTTGGTTACGTTGTTTTGATGGGTGGCGTTCTAGCTGCGCTCTGGAAATTGAATATTCTTGCAGATATTGGTACGGCATGGACTTTAATCGGAGTCGTTATAGCTATTGGTATCGGCATTATGCTCGCAGTGTCTAATAGCGGCAGTAAAGAAAATATCGAAATTAATCGTAAAGAATAACCGTAAAGCAGAGGACCGCTTAGCTAGAGCAACGCTACCGCCACGAGGATAGAAACGGAATTAGGAATAGTATGATGAACCCAATGCTTATCCAGGGTAATTAATTGAAAAAGGCTATTGCAACTGACCGTTTCAAGCTGTTGGTCTCGTCGATTCAGGATTACGCAATTTATATGCTCGATCCTGACGGTATCATTTCAAGCTGGAACGCCGGTGCTCAAAGATTTAAAGGATATACAGCAGAAGAGATCATAGGGCGCCATTTTTCCTGCTTCTACACCCCAGAAGACCAAGCAGTAGGGATGCCAGCAAAGGCTTTAAAGACTGCTCTGAGCAAAGGTACGTATGAAGCCGAAGGCTGGCGCGTGCGTAAAGACGGCACGCGGTTCTGGGCCAACGTGGTAATTGACCCGTTGCGAAATGACGCAGGCGAGCTGGTCGGGTTTGCGAAAATCACCAAAGACATTACAGAGCGTAAGAAAGCCCAGGAAGCGCTGCGCGAGAGTGAACAGCGCTTCAGTATGTTAGTGCAGGGCGTGACGGATTATGCGATTTACATGCTTTCGCCCGAAGGTATAGTGACTAACTGGAATGCGGGTGCGATGCGCATCAAGGGCTATAAAGAGGATGAAGTGATAGGTACTCATTTCTCACGCTTTCTCACCGCTGAGGATCAGGCACGAGGGCTTCCTGCGCAGGCTTTGGCCACTGCAGCCCGCGAAGGACGATTTGAGCAGGAAGGCTGGCGAGTTAGGAAAGATGGTTCAAGATTCTGGGCACATGTGATCGTTGATGCCATACGAAACGATTTGGGCTCTCTCGTTGGTTATGCCAAGATTACCCGAGACATCACACAGAAGAAGGCAGCCAGCAAGGAGTTGGAGATTGCTACCGCTGCTCTTGCCCAATCACAAAAAATGGAAGCCCTGGGTAACCTTACTGGTGGGGTGGCACATGACTTTAATAATTTACTGTCAGTGATTTCTGGTGGGCTGGATGTTTTAGCGATGCGGGAAAACTGTATTAAAGAGAAACCGTTGCTGGATAGTATGCAGCGTGCGGTTAGTCGTGGAGCGACACTAACCCAACAACTCTTATCTTTTGCGCGCCAGCAACCCTTAAAAGCAGATATACACAATATCAACACCCTCATTAGCAACTTTGAACTACTACTCAAGCAAGCAGGTAATTCAAAAATGGAATGTGATATCCAGCTTGATCCTCATTTGAAAAATGTGAAGATGGACGTGGCCAGTTTCGAAACTTCTCTATTGAACCTGTTGGTGAATGCCGGTGATGCCATGCCAGAAGGCGGTAGGGTATGCATAGCAACCCGAAATGTAGTGTTAAATGAAAATGAAGTTAGCCATCTGTCGGCTGGTGAATATGTTCTGCTAACGGTAGAAGACAATGGTGTCGGTATGCCGCAGGAGGTAGTGGATAAGGCGTTCGAACCATTCTTTACTACGAAGGATATCGGCAAGGGAACTGGGTTGGGCTTAAGCCAAGTCTATGGGTTTATTAATCAATCCGGTGGTGTAGTTACAATCGAAAGCGTATTGGGGCAGGGCACAATCGTAAAAATCTATTTACCTGCCACTGCAGGAGGGTTACACTCTGAGCCCGACTCAGAATCTAGTAGCCATAGGAATCCCAGAATGAAGCTTACCAAGAAAAAAGTTTTAATTGTAGAGGATGAGCCGGATGTGATGCTTACTGCAACTGAGCTGTTTAAGGGCATGGGTTATGATGTGCTGACAGCTAGTAATGGTGTTGATGCAATTAATCTTATTTCAAAACCGGGCAAAATAGATGTGCTTTTCAGCGATGTGGTTATGCCCAGCGGAGTTAGCGGCATTGCACTAGGCCGCACCATCAGTAAATACCTTCCTGATATAAAGATAATTCTTTGCTCCGGTTACCCACTTCCGGCTTTGAAAGAAGAACATGGCGATCTTGAAGGGTTTACCTTCTTGAATAAACCATACCGTCTGGAAGATTTAGTGCGTAGCTTAACCGAGAGCAATGTAAATTAGTGCAAGACCCCGAAAGGGGGGTTCCTCCATCTCTAGCAATGAAGACAATCGTCAGAACTGTCACTTTGCAAATATCAGACATCATCGTGTTTTGTAACGAATCAAAATGAAAAAGGCTAGCGATTGACGCTGGCCTTTTAAAGTCTAGTTCTGAATAATACTAAACTGTTATTTTGTTTTACGTGGGTCGTCTTTAGGATTCGTATAAGTGATATCCCATGGACCAGTTGCAATCAGTTCAACTATCGTTTCCTCATCAGTAGTCCAAACATAATGCGTATGGCCTGCGGGTAATACAAAGCTTGAACCGGCTTTTAGTATTTCACCATTCTTGGTATCAAATGTTTTACCCATTCCATTACCCAATTTCCCGCTTAAAACTGTAACCACCTCAGCATAAGGATGTGTATGGGGTGGAATAGGGTAGTTAGGTGGAAATTTAAGCCATACTATAAAAACTCCAGTTTTACTAGGATCACCCACTAGAAGCGCACTTTGAGCACCTTTGGGTAATATTGATTCATCTTTCCACTGAACTGTTTGTGGGGTGAATGATTGCATTGTGTCTGCGTCCATACGATCAATCTTGCCCTGCGCGAATGCTGATGTTGCAAAAGTTAGAATAAATAGCGCTGCTAATAATTTTTTCATAATAATTCTCTAGTAGCTAATGAACTGTGTAAGAATGCAATCTCAAAATATATACAAGTCTGTATATACTTCAATTTTCAATTAAAATTGAAACTTAAGCACTAAGTGAATTCATTAGTTTACTGTCATGATTTAGCCTAGATCATAATTTACTATTTATATCGAGGTGCCAATTGAGACCTTAGTTGGCAGATGCTGTTTGCTTAGCAACTCATTAGCCTCTGCAGACTGGGAAGCATCCTTAGTGATCATGCACCCTAATGAATTTAGGTTAGAATACAGCTGTAACCTTTAGTACTGTTTGTATAAAAGCAATTTATTCACAACACAAACAAAGGCGAATGATTTGAACAGATTATCGCAGGCCTGGTTATGGCAGATAGCAGGCTTAATGCCAAGTACTGGTAGTAAGAGACCCTGTAAGTGAACTGGCGCGCGCTAACATGGCCAAAGCTCAGCAAATGGCTGCCGTGGCTGGCGTTTGCCATTATCTTGGCTGGTACGTTCCAGTTGCGGAAGAACGAACAGCAGCATGCTACGGATACGCTGCAGACCGATTTTAATTTCCGTGTCCGCGAAACTGGAGTGCGTATCGAGCAGCGCATGTTGGCTTACGAGCAACAATTGCGCGGGGTGCAAGGTCTATTCGCCAGTTCCGAGAGCGTGGGTCGTAGCGCTTTCCGTACCTACTTCAATAAATTAAATCTCGATCAAAACTTCACCGGCATTCAAGGTGTAGGTTATACGCAAGTCATCCCTGCTGCACAGAAAGATAAATTCACCACCAGCGTCCGTAATGAAGGGTTTCCAGCATTTACTATTTGGCCGGAGAGTGACCGCAGTATTTTTACCTCCATCATATATATCGAACCATTTTCTGCCATTAACCAGCGTCCTTTTGGTTACGATATGTACACCGAGCCAGTACGCCGTGCCGCTATGGTGAAGGCACGTGATAACAATATGGCAACTTTATCTGGCCCCATAAAGCTGGTGGCAGATATTAAGGGACAAGAACAAGTCGGCTTTAAGATGTATATGCCCATCTATAAAAATGGAGCACCGCATGACAGCTTGGCTAATCGTCGCGCCAACCTTCTAGGCTGGGTTTACGCGTTGTTCCGTGCGAATGACCTGATGAAGGGAGTGCTTGGCGAGCACGTAACCGATATCGACATTGAGATCTTCGAAGGCAATACGCCATCAGAAAAGATGCTGATATACGACGCCGATCAAGTGCGGCGAGCTCTCGGAAAAGAGAAACCGCATTTTCAGTCTTCCCAACAACTTGAAATTGCCGGCCACACCTGGACCATGGTGGTCAGCTCCCAGCCTGCCTTCGAGGCGCAGCTAGACCAATCAAAACCGCGGTTCGTCACCATAGTTGGCAGTAGTGTAGGCTTGGTACTCCTCCTTGTCTGGCTGCTTGCGCAAGAACGGGCACGCGCCGTACAAACCTCGCGGGAAATAGGCGAGGAGTTAAATGAACTCAAGATGGCACAGGCACGGGTAATCCGCTTGTCGCAACTTTACCAGGCGCTCAGCGAGACTAACCAAGCTATCGTACGCATGAAGCAGCAAACAGAACTGTTTCCGCTGGTATGCCGCTGCTCGGTCGAATTCGGGGGTATGAAGTTGGCGTGGATCGGCCAGTTGAATGAAGAAAGCGGTTTGATTGAGCCGGTCGCGAGCTACGGTTTCGGGCAGGACTATTTAACTGATATCACCATTTCTTCACGTGCTGACATGCCTGAAGGGCTCGGGCCTACTGGTACGGCACTCCGTGAGAATCGAACAGTTATTATTAACAATTTCTCGGGAGATCCGAGAACCTTGCCTTGGCAGGCGCGAGCTGCGAAATATGGCTGGAACTCCTGTGCTGCCTTCCCAATCCAGCGTGGTGGGCGGCCGTTTGCAGTACTCTCTGTTTATCATGAGCAAACAAATGCTTTTGATGAAGAGGCCATTGCACTGCTGGATGAAATGACGCTGAACATCTCTTTCGCGCTTGATAATTTTGATCATGAAATACAGCGACAATTAGCGCAGGAATCTCTGTTGTTGGCAGCCTCTGTCTATGAAGTCAGCAGCGAGGCAATGATGGTTACGGATGCCGACAATAATATTCTTTCCATCAACCCTTCCTTTACCAAGATTATGGAATACACGCCCGAAGAAATCATAGGCAAGAATGCCAAAATCCTGTACGCGGACATTGAGAACAATAAGCTCAACAAAGAGATATGGAAAGAAGTAGCCGACACCGGACAGTGGAAAGGTGAGCTATGGAACAAGCGCAAAAATGGGGAAACTTTTCTGGAACTACTCACCATCAATACGATTTACCAAGAAAATGGATCGGTACATCGTCGAGTGGCACTGTTCTCTGACATTACCCAAAGGAAACAGTCGGAAGACCTTATTTGGAAACAGGCTAATTTCGATATATTGACTGAATTACCTAACCGTCAATTGTTCCATGATCGTTTGGATCAGGAAATCAGAAAGGCGCAACGCGCAGGCCAAGCGTTAGCCGTGCTGTTTCTTGATCTTGATCGATTTAAAGAGGTTAACGACACCTTTGGCCACAGCATGGGCGACATCATGCTTAAAGAAGCCGCCAGACGCTTAATTGGCTGCGTGCGGGAAACTGATACGGTTGCGCGCTTAGGCGGGGATGAATTCATTATTATTCTGGGCAATCTTAATCATCCAACAAACGTGGAGCGGGTTGTCCGCAATATCTTGCAGAAACTAGCAGAGCCATTTCAATTGGGTGATGATGTTGTTTACGTTTCGGCGAGTATTGGCATTACGTTGTATCCAGAGGATGCTACAGATATTGATGTATTGCTCAAAAACGCAGATCAGGCCATGTACACCGCCAAAGATCAAGGGCGCAATCGCTACCAGTATTTTACTGCCTCCATGCAGGAAGCTGCCCAGGCGAAGAAGCGGCTTACCATTGACTTACGTGATGCTGTAGTTAACAACGAGTTTATACTCTATTACCAGCCCATCATCGAGCTGGCAACAGGCACTATTTATAAAGCAGAAGCCCTTATTCGTTGGCAGCATCCAACACGTGGTTTAGTCGGCCCTATTGAATTCATACCGATTGCAGAAGAGACTGGCATGATTAATAACATTGGCAACTGGGTATTTACCGAGGCGGCAAAACAAGTAAAAGTGTGGCGTGCTTCTCACCATGCTGCATTCCAGATCAGCGTAAATAAGTCCCCGGTGCAGTTCCACGCCACAGGCAATATACATGTTGATTGGATAGATTATCTGCGTCAGCTCGATTTGCCGGGGCAGAGTATAGCCGTGGAGATTACCGAGGGTTTGTTGTTGCATGCAAGGCCTACTGTCACCGAGCAATTGCTTGAATTCCGAAATGCTGGCTTGCAGATATCGATAGACGATTTTGGCACTGGCTATTCATCCCTGTCGTATCTGAAGAAATTCGAAATCGACTATGTCAAAATTGACCAATCTTTTACAGGCAACCTAAAGCCAGGCTCCAGCGATATGGTGCTGTGTGAAGCCATTATTGTGATGGCGCACAAACTCGGCATGAAGGTGATAGCGGAAGGCGTGGAAACTGAAGAGCAGCGTGATTTGCTGCTAGCAGCAAATTGTGACTATGCGCAAGGTTACCTGTACTCCAAGCCCTTGCCAGCGGCAGAGTTTGAGAAGTTACTTAAGACAGTTCCTAAAAACTAAAAGCCCTACATTCCTGTAGGGCTCTAGATATTTGGCTCCTCAACCTGGGCTCGAACCAGGGACACACGGATTAACAGTCCGTTGCTCTACCAACTGAGCTATTGAGGAATAGGTGGAACTTGTGAAGGCGTGATAATACTGGCTTAGCGCTTTCTGGTCAATCGTTACGATGTATAATTTAAACTTAAATCATGAAAAAATCTAAAAAAATATTAATTGGTGCAGCCGTTGTTATTGGCTTGCTGCTTATATTGCCTTTTCTAATCCCCATGCAGACATATCTGCAAAAAGCACAGGCAATAGCAAGTGAGAAACTTGGTGTGCCTGTTGTTATTAGCTCTGCTAATTTATTCTTAATTCCTAGTCCACGCCTTGCGCTGAACGATATTGCTGTTGGTGAGCATCAAGAACTAAAAGTCGAGAAATTGGTGGTCATTCCAACCATCAGTTCACTGTTCTCTACCTACAAAACGCTTGATTTAAAGATCAGTAAACCGATTATTAATAAAGCAGCATTAGAGATCGTTCCCGCACTAACTGCTAAAAAATCAGATAATAGTGAGCCGACTAGTATTCGCGTGCGGCATGTAAAAATTGATGAAATGGAGCTAGTTTGGCCTAATGCAAAGTATCCCATCATAAATGCTGAGGCAACGCTGACAGATGCTTATAAATTAGAATCTGCCACGCTAGAAACGGTTGATGGCAACCTAGAGGCCAATGTGACACCTAAACCTAATAGTGATGAGCAACTGATTGTTGTTAAGGCTAATAATTGGACGTTGCCGGTGGGCTTGCCGATGTTAATTGATAAGGCTCAACTAGAAATGACCCTTAAAGGCAACAAGTTGGTGATACCCAAAATTGATATTGTACTTTATGGCGGAAAATTAACGGGTGATGCAGTGTTGAGTTGGGCAGAGGCTAAGGAAATAAGCGCTTGGCGGATGAATGGAAAATTGGCAGTTGCTAATTTGGCGGTTAAAGAACCAAGTCGAATGGTGAGTAAATCGGTTTATTTAAGTGGTAATTTATTCGGTAATGGCAATTTTTCTGCTAAAGCCAAACAGGCGGGGCAGCTAGCAGATAATTTACGATCAGATTTTAAATTTAAAGTAAATAATGGCGTTTTGCACGGCCTAGACCTAGTTGAAGTAGCAAGTCTGCTGTTAAAACAAAGCCAAAGCGGTGGCGAAACCCAGTTTGAGGAGTTTTCTGGTTTGCTAAACGTAACTGGTAAGCAATATCATCTACAGAATCTTAAAATAAGTTCTGGATTGCTGACAGGTGCAGGGCAGGTGAAAGTAAAGCCAAATAAAGCATTAGATGGGGTGGTGGCGGTAGACGTGAAAAATAGCATGGGCTTGACTGAGATCCCCTTAATTGTTTCTGGTACGGTAAGTCAGCCAGTGGTGTACCCTTCAAAAGCCGCTCTAGCTGGGGCAGTTGCAGGTACTGCGGTGTTAGGGCCAGGCGTTGGTACTAGCCTTGGTATAAAAGCCGCAGGTGCGCTAGATGGGATAAAAGGCTTGTTTGAGGACGGTAAATAGCTTATCAAGAAACCTGACGCTTATTCAAGAAAGTAGGTAACGATGTTCGATATGTCTGTGCCGTGGTGGGAATTGATCATCAGGGGACTGGTGGTATATTTTTTATTGATTGCCCTGCTACGCCTGACAGGCAAGCGCCAGATTGGACAGCTTTCACCATTTGATTTGGTGCTGTTGCTTATACTTTCTAATGCGGTACAGAACTCGATGAATGCGGGGGATAATTCACTGATTGGTGGCTTGATATTAGCCACTACATTAATCGGGGTGAATTATATTGTAGGGCTAATTACGTTTAAGAGTAAAAAGCTAGAAACCATTATTGAGGGTAGGCCGCAGGTAATCATTCATAATGGTAAGCTGTTTGAAGATGTGATGAATGATGCAAAGTTGACACGCCAAGAACTGGATTCAACCTTGCGGCAATCAGGTTATTTTGAGATTAAAGACGTCAGGTTAGCCATATTGGAAAATAACGGCACCGTAACTGTGCAAGGCAACGACAAAAAATAGAGCTAATAAAAAAGACCTTCGAGAAGGTCTTTTTTATTATCTAACACAGCTAAAGCAATCAATTAGTTAAGTGCTTTTTCAATCCTATCCAATGCATTACGCAGATTATCCATGCTAGTTGCAAACGATATACGGAAATAGCCTTCTGCGCCAAAGGCGGAGCCGGGTACAACGGCTACATCAAAGCTTTCTAATAAATAATCTGCCAAGGCCATATCAGTTGCTGCATTGATTTTGCTGGCTTTATGCAAGTTTGCAATTGCGGTGCGTGCATCGGGAAAGGCGTAAAAAGCGCCGCCCGCCATTAAGCAGCTCAGGCCAGGCATAGCGTTAAAGCGATCCACCACATATTTGTGGCGCTCTTTAAATGCAGTCACCATCGGTTTGATACACTCTTGCGAACCTGTGAGTGCAGCCACTGCGGCGTGTTGTGAGATAGAAGTTGGGTTACTGGTAGATTGGCTTTGTAAAATTTCCATGGCTTTAATAATATAAGCCGGGCCTGCCGCGTAACCAATGCGCCAGCCTGTCATCGAATAGGCTTTAGAAACGCCATTGAGCACAATACAGCGGCTTTTTAACGCAGGTGCCGCGTTTAATATGTTGTAGAACTTGTCGCCAGTTAAATTCACATGTTCATACATGTCATCGGTGGCTACCAATACCTGCGGATGTTTTAACAGTACTTCGCCTAATGCCTTGAGTTCTTCTAGGTTATACACGGCACCAGTGGGGTTAGAGGGCGAATTAAACATCACCAATTTGGTGTTAGGGGTAATTGCCGCCTCTAATTGAGCTGGCAGCAACTTAAAGCCTTGTTCAATACCGCAATCAATAATCACAGGGGTAGCCTCAGCGACCATGGCGATATCGGCGTAGCTTACCCAATAAGGTGCGGGCACAATCATCTCATCGCCCTTATTTAAAACCGCTAAGCACAAATTAAAAATGGTTTGCTTGCCACCCACGCCTACAATCACTTCGTTGGGTGCGTAATCAAAGCCGTTTTCAGTTTTAAATTTAGTCACAATCGCTTGTTTAAGGGCAGGGATGCCGCTGACAGGCGTGTATTTGGTATAGCCTGCATTAATCGCGGCAATGGCAGCGTCTTTAATGTGTTGTGGTGTATCAAAATCTGGTTCTCCTGCTGCCAAGCCAATAATGGGGCGGCCTTCAGCCTTGTATTTGCCAGCTTTTGCAGTAATGGCAAGGGTGGGTGATTCTTTAATGGCTTGAACGCGTTGTGATAAAACTTGGCTGGGTAACATTGAGCTGTTTGACAAAATACACTTTCCTGACATTTGCCTTAAATTGGCATTAATGAATTCTAAAACTAATAATAGCCGCCATTTTACGCATAAAAGCGGTACTTAGGAATATGCGACATCGGATTAAGTAATCGCTAGCGATGTAAAAAAAGCCTCAAATTGAGGCTTTTAAACACACTTAACATCTAGCAGGCTTTATCGCACCCTAGTAAGTCACTATATTCTAGTGCCGCTTGCGCGTTAATATTGGCAATCGCCAGTTGAATACGACGCATCTCCACCGTATCGCCAAGCGATTTGGCAATAGCGCCCAGCCGCATCATGGCTTCAAAATTCTCATTATCTACGCTAATAGCTTGTTTGTAAGCTATTTGAGCGGCCTCATTTTTTCCAGAGTTCTCTAAGCCTAAGCCCAGTGCATACCACGCCTCAGTACTTTTTGGTTCGGCTATCGTCCATTTTTCAGCCACTTGTACTAGCTTTGGCCAATCATAGCGTGATTCCGGCACAGCAGCTTGCATGTAGAAAGGCTTTTTATCTTCGTCTTCTTCCCAGAGTGCTTTGCCACTAATAGGGAAAGCATTGATCTCTGGCTGTTTATCTAATGTTTCAAGCCACTCTACTGGCAAGGCAAAGTGGATGCTGCCACCTTTACCAGTGGTTTTAAACGTATTGATTCCAACCAAATTGCCGTCTAAATCGAACAAACCACTACCGCTGGCTCCCAACAAAAACTTTGCGTTGGTACGGATAACATTGGCACCGTTGTCGTTATATAAACCTTTGATGCTGCCAGTAGACGTAAGCGGTGCGGGCACACCGTTGGAGTGACCGATGCCGGCCACTTCCTGACCACGTTTAAGGGTAGTGCTTTTGCCAAATTTAACAGGTTGAAGTGGGAGGTCGTTCGTGGTCACAATACACAGGTCGTGCCATGCATCTACTTTAACCGTATTAATGTTATAAATATCCTCACCACGTGATATCCAGGGTTGCTTAGTTGAGCGTAATACATGGCAATTAGTGATAACTTTATCTTTGCCAATCACAACCCCGGATCCATACGCTAAGCCGCCTGTGTCGTTATAGCCCCGTATCATGACAACGCTAAAATAAGATTGAATAAGTGCTGCTTTATCGTATGAATAAGCCGGTATAGAGGCAAGCAAACTTGAGCTTGCTAAGACGGTAGCAACCAGGATGGCACGCATGATAAGCCTTAAAGTTATTGTTAAGTATTGAATCTTAATAAATGACTATAGTTGATACGTAAAAGTTCGCAATGTGGATTCAGTAATATATCGGGCACTTTAAATAATCTGTAAAAACAATTAAAACAAAGCCTGTTAAAATCACAGGTTATTCATTCGGTAAAAAACTTATGTTCATTACCTTTCCAAACAGTAAGTATCAGCTGTTCCAGCCGTTCCCGCCAGCGGGTGACCAACCTGCAGCAATCGAAAAGTTAACAGCTGGTATTGAGGCTGGCATGCAGTTTCAAACCTTGTTGGGTGTCACAGGCAGCGGCAAAACCTTTACCATGGCCAATGTCATTGCGCGTACAGGTAAGCCCGCCATCGTGATGGCACCTAACAAAACCCTAGCGGCACAACTTTATTCAGAATTTCGCGAGTTTTTCCCCAATAATTCGGTGGAGTATTTCGTCAGCTATTACGATTACTATCAGCCAGAAGCTTATGTACCATCGCGCGATTTGTTTATTGAGAAAGACTCCAGCATTAATGAGCACATTGAGCAGATGCGGCTTTCAGCGACTAAGGCTTTGTTAGAGCGTGAAGACAGCATTATCGTGGCTTCAGTATCGGCTATTTATGGTATTGGCGACCCAAGTGATTATCACGGCATGGTGCTACATTTGAAGCAGGGCGATAAAATGAGCCAAAAAGAGGCCATCCTTCGCCTCATCGGCATGCAGTATGACCGCAATGATTTTGATTTTAGTCGCGGCTGTTTTCGAGTGCGTGGAGATGTGATCGATGTATTCCCCGCCGAGAATAATGAAACCGCCGTGCGGGTGAGTTTGTTTGATGATGAGGTGGAAAGTATCACCTTATTCGACCCATTAACCGGACAAATATTTAATAAAATTCAACGATTTACAATATATCCTTCAAGTCATTACGTAACATCGCGTGAGACCACCATTAAAGCGATAGAGAAGATAAAAGCCGAGCTTAGAGACCGCGTGGCCCAATATATTAGTGAAAACAAATTGGTGGAAGCGCAGCGTATTGAGCAGCGTACACGGTTTGATTTGGAAATGTTGAATGAAATAGGCTTTTGTAAAGGCATTGAGAACTACAGTCGTCATTTATCTGGCCGTAACCCTGGCGACCCACCGCCGACGCTGATTGATTATTTGCCCGATAATGCACTGATGATTATTGACGAAAGTCATGTCACGGTACCGCAAATTGGCGGTATGTATAAAGGCGATTGGTCGCGCAAAACCAATTTGGTGGACTATGGCTGGCGATTACCTTCTGCGTTGGATAACCGCCCACTTAAGTTTGAAGAGTTTGAGCGCATTATGCGCCAAACCGTATTTATCTCTGCTACGCCTGCAGATTACGAAAAAAACCATCAACAACAAGTTGTTGAAATGATTGCGCGGCCAACTGGTTTGATAGACCCAGAGATAATTGTTAAACCTGCTGATACGCAAGTGGATGATTTATTGGGAGAAATTAAAAAGCGCGTGGCGTTGCAAGAGCGGGTGTTGGCAACTACACTCACCAAGCGCATGGCTGAAGACTTGACCGATTACCTGGCGGAGCATGGCGTAAAGGTGCGTTATTTGCACTCGGATATTGACACGGTAGAACGCGTTGAAATTATCCGCGACTTAAGGCTGGGGGAGTTTGATGTACTGGTAGGCATTAACTTGCTACGCGAAGGGTTGGACATACCTGAAGTATCTTTGGTAGCAGTGCTAGATGCCGATAAAGAAGGGTTTTTGCGCAGTGAGCGCAGCCTGATTCAAACAGCAGGTCGTGCGGCCCGTAATTTAAACGGTAGCGTCATTTTTTACGGTAATCGTATTACGCGTAGTATGGGTTTGGCTATTGATGAAACGAATAGAAGAAGAAAAGTACAAATTGCCTTTAACGAAGCCAATGGCATTACCCCTAAAGGCATCATAAAACGCGTAAAAGACATGATAGATGGCGTATATGATGTGGAAGAGGGCAAGCGAGAACGCAAAGCAGCGCAAGACCAAGCTAACTATGAAAGCCTCAGCGAAAAACAAATCGCCAAAGAAATGAAGCGTCTAGAAAAAGCCATGCACGACGCCGCTAAAAACTTGGAGTTTGAAAAAGCGGCCGATTTTAGAGACCAGCTTAAAAAGCTAAAAGTAAGATTTTATGGAGCGGAGATTCCCGATTTAAATGCATAATTTGTGTGAAATGCGGGCTTTAAATTAAACTAATCAAATTTCAGGCCTGCATCTGCATAGATATTGGCCTCCTGAGCAATAATTTTTTATCGTATATTTTAGGAAGCAATATGCAAACAGCTATTCATGGAGTCAGCAACGCATCTGAAGTGATACAACTGGCCATTGCGCCGGTTTTTTTATTGATGGGTGTAAGTGCACTTTTAGGGGTTTTGACTGGTCGGTTGGGACGTGTGGTTGACCGCTTTCGCGCCTTGAATGAAAAGTGTGAATCACCACAAGCGCAAGCCGAAAACCCAAGTTGTGCTAACTATAGCAAAGAGTTGTATATTCTATCGTGCCGTGCCAATTGGGTGCAGTGGGCAATCATGCTTTCCACATTGTCATTACTGATGATTGCGCTGGTCATTGGCACCTTATTTTTAGGTTCTGCTATTAATTGGGATTCGTCCTGGCTGGTGTCGCTACTTTTTATTTTTGCGATGCTTAGCCTAATTATTGGGTTGGGCTGCTTTTTGCGTGAGATTTATCTATCAAAACATACCTTTGAGTTAAGCATTAATAAAAAATAATGCTTTGTTATTATTTGGCATGTTTTTGTAGCGAGTGAATATTAAAAAGCCTGATTTAAATCAGGCTTTTTAATTTCATTCAGGTAATAAACTTAGCCTACTTTTGTGTTTCTACCATCACGAGCGGCACGTCTGCTTGATTCGTTCCGGCGTCCTTTTTCCAGTTGGGTGCCTTACGTGGCGTTTTTGCTTTGGCCGGTTCTGTTGCAGTAACGGCTGGCGTTGCAGTACCTTTAGTTTCAACCATTTGCAACTCGCCAACTGGTGCAGCGGCAGGTTTAGCCGGTTTTTTTGCAGCAGGTTTTTTAGCTGCTTTGCTAACTGCTTTGGCTTTAGCAGGTTTTTCTGCCTTTGCTGAAGCAGTTTCAGCTGCGACTGTTGGCTTGGTACTGACCACTTCAATGTTGGCATCAATCGCAATAGGCTTCGCAGTTTTTGCAGCGGGTTTGGCTGCTTTTGCTACGGCTGCTTTTTGCGGTTTATTTGCAGCTTTTGGCTTTTCTGCAGCAGGCTCGGCAGCTAATACAGGTGTAGATGCTGGAGCAGCTGTTTTTGCTACAGCTTCACTTTGAACAGCATCGTTCTGGGCAGCCTCGTTAGGAACAAATGTCGGAGCAGTAGTGTTTGGCTCGCGACTTGGATCGCGGCTCGCATCACGGTCACGATTCCGGTTGCGATTGCGGCCACCGCGGCGACTGCGACCAGTACGTTCTGGGCGTACTGCTAAGTCTTGTGGTGCGCCTTCAGTTGGCGCAGTAATGACAGCTACTGCTTCTGTTTTGTCCATGCCATGAGTTTCATTCCTAGGCGCACGTTCCGGACGTGGTACACGCTCAGGACGTGGCTGCTGGTTTGCTTGCTGTGGGCGTTGCGCTTGTTGCGGTTTGTCAGCAATATTATTACGGTCACGACTATTGGCATTGCGGTCTCGGTTTCTATTGCGATCACGGTCGCGGTTATTGCGATTGCGGTCATTACCACGCCCCGCTTCACGTGTTTCGCGGGCGGCCTTGTCTTCAGCTTTTTCTTCTACTTTTACTTCACCAGAACCACCAAGCCATTTTTTAATACGGCCTAAAAATGAAGTTTTGACTGCTAGAGCTGGTACAGCAGGGCGCTCTTCAACAATCGGCGCAGAGGTAGCAGGCGTAATACCTTTTACCAACGCTTCTGGTGCTTTTGGCGCAGCGTCTTCACTCAGGCTGCGTACGTATGCAGTTTCTGCTGGTAGCTCAACCATTTTGTAGCTGGCTTGAGAGGTTTCTTCGTTCACATCATCTGATTTAATACGTGTGATGCTGTAATTAGGGGTTTCCATGTGCACATTGGGGATCAAAATCACTTCAACACCCATGCGTTGCTCAATTTTGTGAATGTCAGCACGTTTTTCGTTCAACAAGAAAGTAGCGGCTTCAACTGGTAATTGCACTTGGATAATCGCGCTGTTGTCTTTCATCGCTTCTTCTTGCGTAATACGCAAGATGTGCAACGCAGTCGATTCAATGCCACGAATATGGCCAGTGCCACTGCAGCGTGGGCAGGCTGCGTGATTGGTTTCACCCAAGCTTGGGCGCAAGCGTTGGCGTGATAGCTCAAGTAAACCAAAGCGTGAAATTTTCCCGGTTTGTACACGCGCACGGTCTGCATGTAACGCGTCGCGTAGGGTATTCTCTACTTCGCGTTGATTGCGTGGGTTCTCCATGTCAATAAAGTCTATGACCACTAAGCCACCCAAGTCACGTAAACGTAATTGACGTGCTACTTCCTCAGCAGCTTCGAGGTTGGTGTTGTAAGCGGTCTGTTCGATGTCTGAGCCTTTGATGCTGCGGCCAGAATTCACATCGACTGAAACCAAAGCTTCGGTATGGTCAATCACAATCGCGCCACCAGAAGGCAAGCGCACTTCACGTGAAAAGGCCGATTCAATCTGGTGCTCAATTTGAAAACGTGAAAACAGCGGAACTTCATCTTGGTAAAGTTTTACGCGTGCCACATTGCCTGGCATGACGTGGTTCATAAACTGCACTGCTTGTTCGTGCACATCGGCAGTGTCGATTAAAATTTCACCAATGTCGGCGCTGAAGTAATCGCGAATAGCGCGAATGACAAGGCTGCCTTCTTGGTAGATTAAGAATGCGCCTGCTTGAATATGCGAGGCTTCTTCAACCGCTGTCCACAATTGTGTCAGATAGTTTAAATCCCACTGTAACTCTTCCGCATTGCGGCCAATGCCAGCTGTACGCGCGATGATGCTCATGCCTTTGGGCACTTCCAGCTCTGCCATGACGTCGCGTAGCTCGTTGCGATCTTCACCTTCGATACGACGCGAAACACCGCCACCACGGGGATTGTTAGGCATCAGCACTAAATAGCGGCCAGCCAGTGAAATGTAGGTAGTCAGAGCTGCGCCTTTATTGCCGCGCTCGTCTTTGTCTACCTGTACAATCAGCTCCTGACCTTCTTTAATCACGTCTTGAATACGTGCTTTGCTACCTTCGGATTTGTCAGAAAAATAGCTGCGGGAAATTTCTTTAAACGGTAAAAAGCCATGACGCTCGGTGCCGTAATCGACAAAAGCGGCTTCAAGTGAGGGTTCTACTCGGGTTATAACACCCTTGTAAATGTTGCTCTTACGCTGCTCTTTACCAGCGTGTTCTATATCTAAATCGACCAGTTTTTGACCATCGACTATCGCAACGCGTAATTCTTCCGATTGCGTTGCATTAAATAACATGCGTTTCATTGTGTGCTCCCACGCTTAGGCAGGCAGAAGATTTTGACTAAATAACTGATTTAATTCCGGACTAAAGGCCTGAAGGGAGGCAGATAAGTTGGCGCATGCGCGCACAGCTTGACCTGTAATATTTAAACACACGCTAAGTAATATTAAATAAATATTAGCGCGGAATTTGTAGCAATAAAATCGACGCAAGGCGCGTGTTTAAAGGCCTGTATTGCATTACGCATGTTTTGAAGCGTGATGCAGCTTGATTAAATTTGTTTGCTACAGCTATCAACTTATACCAACGCGTGGCATAAATCCGTTAAAATTCTATCTTCAGTACTTTAGTCGGCTTAATATTTAAACTTACGGTTTAAATATTTAAGTTATGTTTTATTTTATCTGCGTCGACTAGAGCGTAATTATCTTAAACATCGCTACTTATATGGCGAGCAATTTAGCCAAATTTATTTGGATAACTAAATAAAGTTTCCAGAATATTTTTTGTGTTGATGCGGCTAAAAAGCCTTATACATTCAACACCGCTATAGTATAGGCGTTATTGGTCGTTTAAGCAAAACACTTTGATAGAATACAGATGCAAATAGAACAAAATACTAGAGTGAGTGCGCATGCGGCTGCCAGCCTGACAGTGGATGAGGCGAGTGACGGTCAGCGCATCGATAACTTCCTTGCTAAAACGCTAAAAGGCGTGCCTAAAAGTCATATATACCGCATATTGCGCAGTGGTGAAGTGCGTGTGAATAAAGGGCGCATTGATGCCTCGTATAAGCTGGTGTTGAACGATGTGGTGCGTGTGCCACCTATTCGCGTAGCGACAGTAGACATTGCAGTGACTAACGTGCCAGCAACTCCCGTATTGCAAAGTACGGTGATTTTTGAAGATGATGCCATGTTGGTCATTGATAAGCCTGCTGGCTTTGCTGTACATGGCGGCAGTGGCGTAAGCCGCGGTGTCATAGAACAGTTGCGATTGGAGCGTCCTAAGGCCAAGTTTTTAGAGTTAGTACATCGCCTAGACCGTGAAACTTCTGGCGTGCTGATGTTGGCTAAGAAACGTACCGCATTGGTTGCATTGCACGAAATGATTCGCAACAACCAAACCGATAAGCGCTATTTAATGCTGGTAGCCGGTGAGTGGTCAGAGAAAAAGAAGCGTGTTACGCTGGATTTACAAAAATATGTGCTGCCCAATGGGGAGCGGCGCGTGAATGTGGTGACCGATAAAAGCAAAGATAAATATGATGAGGCGCAGCATTCTGAAACTATTTTTTATTTAAAACAGAGTTTTGTTGGGTTTAGCTTGTTAGAGGCGCAATTGGTGACGGGGCGTACCCACCAACTCAGGGTTCAGCTCGCGTATTTGGGCTTTCCTATTTTGGGCGACGACAAATACGGCGATTTTACGCTCAATAAAACGCTAGCCAAACAGGGATTAAAACGGATGTTTTTACATTCTGCTGAAACAAAGCTCAAGCATCCTTTGTCTGGCGAGAAAATACAATTGTTGGCGCCACTGCCAGCAGAGCTAAGTAAGTTTATGAATAAATTAGAATTAAAGTAAGGCTGGGAAAGTAATGCAAAGAAAAATAATGCTGAGAGAAACAATGAAGGTAAAGAAGTAATGCAGGAAAATATAATAAATTCTATCAAGCACAGCACGATTACTAGAAGATTCGATTTAATTGTGTGGGATTGGGACGGTACTCTGGCAAATTCAACAGCTATGATTACCGAGGCGTTCGTAACAGCCGCTGCACAAGTGGGGTTGCCTGTAGTCCCTGCCGAGAATGTCACCAATATTATTGGCTTGGGGCTAAAAGAATCTATTTTTGCAGTGTACGGTGAAATTCCGCCTGAAATGGCGCAAAAGCTGGCACAGCAATACAGTGCTAATTACTATGCGGGTGAGCAAGCAATTCCGCTATTTGAAGGCGCAAAAAACACCGTTATTGAGTTAAATCGGCGTGGCTATAAAGTGGCGGTAGCGACAGGCAAAGG
The DNA here is from genome assembly GCA_036676175.1 of Methylotenera sp. Taxonomy (GTDB): domain Bacteria; phylum Pseudomonadota; class Gammaproteobacteria; order Burkholderiales; family Methylophilaceae; genus Methylotenera_A. Next base: position 27,607 of record JAKFDL010000029.1, read on the forward strand.
TAGGCGTGGGCTAAATTTGGCGCTGCAGCACTGTGGGTTGACACAATATTTTCATGCTACAAGAACCGTTGATGAATGTTTCTCTAAACCGCATCCGCAAATGTTAGATGAGCTGATGGATGAATGTGTGACCACACCAGAACGTACCCTGATGATAGGTGATACAAGTTATGATATGCAGATGGCGGCCAATGCGGGTGTACCAGCAGTGGCGGTCACTTTTGGTGCTCAATCACGTGAGAAATTATTGGCGTACAATTGCATTCAAATGTTTAATCAATTTAACAATTTAAGCAGCTGGCTGCTAGATGTTTAGTTGCTTGATATTTAGCTAAAGCTTGGTCAAATGCCTAACAATACGATTGTTTTAAATAGTCATGACTTACATGAAAAATCTCGCGGTTTGCGCTTTGCTTTACCGCAATTGGGTGGGTTTGCGACTGGATTTGTGGTGCGTTTTCATGGTAAAGCACATGCTTACGTAAACCAATGCGCCCATGTGCCAGTAGAGTTGGATTGGGAGCAAGGTCATTTTTTTACCGTGGCAAAAGACTATTTAATCTGCGCTACCCATGGCGCACACTATGCGCCTGATACTGGCCACTGTGTGATGGGCCCGTGTAAAGGAAAAAGCTTGCAAAGTTTGCCTGTAACAGAGCAGAATCAGCAAATTACCATACACCTTGATAAGCTACACAAATAGTAAATCAATATAGAAACGAGTTAGGAATAGAAATGGCAGAACTTGACAATAACCAATGGCAGCAACAAACCATCGAAAAGCTGGCGCTTTCTGGCTTAAAAGAGCAGCAAACCGCACGTCGCTGGAGCACTTTTTTCAAAATTCTCACTTTTATTTACTTATTTTTTCTTTTGATGTTGGCTTTGGGCTGGGTGGGGGATAAAGGCGTTGCCGGTCCGCACACGGCATTAATCGAAATCGCGGGCGTTATCGAACCGGGTGGCGAGGTGAATGCTGATGCTGTAATTGGCAGTCTCAACGAAGCTTACGATAACGTCAACACCAAAGGTATCATCTTGCGCTTTAATACGCCAGGCGGTAGCCCAGTGCAATCAGGCATTATTAATGATGAAATTATGCGCCAAAAGAAACTGCACCCAAAAATTCCTGTTTATGGCGTCGTCGAAGATATTTGTGCCTCTGGTGGCTACTACATTGCGGTAGCTACAGATAAGATTTACGTGGATAAGGGCAGCATTGTTGGCTCTATAGGTGTGCTGATGGATGGTTATGGCTTTACTGAAGCTATGAAAAAAGTTGGTGTGGAGCGCCGCCTGCTGACTGCAGGCGAAAACAAGGCCATGCTCGATCCATTTTCACCAGTGAATGAAAAACATCAACTGTTAGCGCAAAACATGTTGAATGAAATTCACGAGCAGTTTAAAACTGTTGTGCGTGAGGGTCGGGGCGCACGTTTGAAAGAAAATGCAGAAACCTTTAGCGGACTGTTTTGGAGTGGTGAGCAAAGCATTAAGCTTGGCTTGGCAGATGCACTAGGCAGTGCAGAATACGTTGCGCGTGAGGTGATTAAGCAAGAAGAGATTGTGGATTACACTTATCAAGAAACAGTGTTAGACCGCTTTGCAAAACGCCTGGGTGCAAGTATGGCAAAGGCGGTTGGTATTGATGCGGCTGTAAAAAACTTGCAGTTGAGATAATTGTATTTGTAAGTGCCCTGCAAACTTCATGGTTATTTCCTTGCAGGGCCCATTCTTGATTCATGCCGCGGAATAGCTTAGTTGTTTTAATCTACGCTGCTTTGCTGTTATTTTCTCAAGAAAAAATACTTGGCAGTTATAACCGAATTGCCCGCAAGCCTCGGATTTGATATTTGGGTTATTTTTCAGAAATTCAGCAAATGCTTTTCG
>JAKFDL010000030.1:0-36652 GCA_036676175.1 Methylotenera sp.
TCATCGTACCGCGTCACCCGCAGCGCTTTGAAGCTGTGGCTGCGCTGTTAGAGCAACGCGGTATTCAATATCAACGAAAATCTGCCTTGGGCAATACCGCCCTGCAAGCTAATATCCATAAGGACTTTAAGCCAATGATTATTTTGGGCGATACCATGGGCGAGATGCCAACGTATTATGCTGCCTGTGATATTGCATTTATTGGCGGCAGTTTGCTGCCATTGGGCGGGCAAAACTTGATTGAGGCGGCCCACGTTGGTAAGCCAATTTTAATCGGCGAACATACCTTTAACTTTACTGAGGCCAGCAATGATGCAGTAACGGCAGGTGCAGCTATACGCGTAAATAATGCGGATGACCTGCTGCAAAAAGTGGATGAGCTACTGAAAAATAAAGTGAATCTGGTCAGTATGCAACAAGCGGCGCTGAATTTTAGCTCAGCTTATGCTGGCGCTACAGCGCGCCAGATAGCGTTAATCAAACAATTTATAGGCTAGCTGACTGACAACGACTTTACATATACAAGTTCGCAAGCGCCAGCACCTGTGTCTTCCCGCGTGAGCGAGCTTTTCCAGCGCCAGCCGTCTTTGGATTTGGCCTCAATCAAATAACCAGTAAATTTAACTACTTGGCCAGGCCGCACTGATTTTAAAGTTTTTTCTATTTGGGTGGTGGCGGGAATCATATGCATATTCGCGCTTTGCGTTTCTATCTCTTTGCGCGGAATTGGAAACTGATCTACACGCCAGTGATAAAAACGATTAGATTGCGAAATCTTAATGTCTTTTAATATCGCTTCATCCGACATTTTTCCCCAACCTAGCGCCAAATCGACGGGAGATAAATCGGCCTCACGTCCAAACATATAGTCTTTGGTTGCCAACACACGTGCTTCCACCGCAAACTCTTCTAATGGCGTAATGTAATAACCATTATGCGTAAAACCGTGTTGATTGCTTGATTGCTGCTGAATTGGGTGTTGGCTAGGCTGTTGACCAGCCATGACACCAAGTCCCCGACTGATAGGCTGCTGTGAAAAATGCCGATAACCGCCGTAAATAATAAGTGTGATGAAAAGTATGAGTTTCCAATTCACTGGGGTGCTATCTAATTAGTGCTGAAATCGTCTTAAATGCTGGGTGACTGGCATTGCCTAACCATTCAAAAATCACCGATTCGGTGTTGGTAATGATGCAACCCGCATCACGCAATCTGGCAATGGCATTAGCTTTATTGGCAGGGTTGCGTGAAAGTATGGCATCTTCCACCACAAATACTTGCTTATTGGCTTGCAATAAATCAAGCGCTGTTTGTAGCACACAAATGTGGGCCTCCATACCAGCCAATATGATTTGCGAGTTTTCGCGCTGTAGTTGTTGGTTAAATTTTGGCTCAGCACTGGCAGAAAATGTGGTTTTTGCGATTACTTTGCTGTGTGCTAAATGCTGTTTTATTTCTGGCAATGTGGTCCCCAAACCTTGGGGATACTGCTCGGTAAGGACTGTAGGGACATTCAATAGACTGGCTGCCTGTGCCAAAATACTGCAATTCTTGGTGAAGTTTTTTAGAGTGTCGGCCGGCATGACGCCCGCTAATTTTTCCTGCATATCTACAATCACTAATTGGCTAAGAGCAAAACTAACTTTGTACATAATATTTGCCCACAATTAATTAATGATAAGTTGCTGGTTAATATCTTGGACATCTACTTCGGCCACCAAGCCAGCGGCTGCTTTCAACCGAATAATGTTCACCAGGTAATTGTAGCGCGCCTCTAGCAACTCGCGCTTGGCCACGAATAATTGCTGTTGCACATTGAGGACATCCACACTGGTTCGCACTCCCACTTCATAGCCTAATTTGGTGGAGTCGAGCTGGCTTTGGCTAGAAACCAGCGCTTGCTCAAGGGCTTTCACCAGCGCGATGCTACTACTTAAATTGAAATAAGCGCGTTGCGTTTCTAAGTCGGCTTGGCGACGCGCAAATTCAACATCGTCCAATGCTTTGTTTTTATTGTGCACCGCTTCCCGTGCTCGCGAGCTGACTGCGCCACCCAGATACAAGGGGATTTCTAGCTGTAAACCTATCGTGCCGTTATTCAGCTCGTTGCCCGCACTAAATACAGATGGGCTGCCATTGGCATAACTATAAGCATAACTTGCCACACCGTCTAAAGTAGGCAAATGACCCGCATTAGCGCGCTCTACCTCTTGTTCAGCCAGCCTAAGGGCATCTTGCTGGATTGCGATATTCAAATTATTTTGTCTTGCCACTTGCTGCCAATCTTGCATGCTCTGCTGCAGCACCGTTACTTGAATGTCGGATTTGACTGTGGCTAGCTTACTGGGGACGTTACCCGTAATCGCTTCAATTGCGCGTTTAGCAATTTCGTATTCATTAATCGCTGCGATTTCTTGCGCTAGGACTAAATCATAGCGTGCCTGCGCCTCATTGACATCGGTCACCGTCGCTGTGCCCACCTCAAAGGTGGCTTTGGCTTGTTGCAGCTGGCTTAAGATGGCGATCTTTTGCGCATTAATTAAATCAATTCTATCTTGTGCCAATAACAACTCAAAATAAGCCTGCGTAGTCCGTAAAATTAAGTTTTGCTGACTGAGATGATATTGCTTGTCGGCCTGGCTCACTTGTGTTTTTGATTGCTCTATTTCCACCAAGGTTTGCTTACGGTAAATCGGCTGACGCGCCTCTACAACTGCTCTCAGGTTTTCAAATTTTGAGGTGCCGGGTGGATTGTTAGAATCTAAATAACGAATGCTCGTATTAGAAGTACTGGCGTCTGCAGTAAAATTCACTGCAGGACGATACAGCGCTTTGCTTTGTTCAATCAGTTCTTGTGCAGCTTTATTGGCATTTAAGGCCGAAGCCAAGACGGGGTCTTTTGCCAAGGCTTCATGATATACATCTAATAACGACTGGGGTTTGCCTGAATCGAGCTTAGTTGCTGAAAGTGTCGCCTCTGCTGCCACCAGCGTTTTTGGTAACAGTAAAAGTAAAATAACCCATGCTTTAATTTGCATATTTTGCTTGATATCCTAAAACTTAAATTGTGGCGCTTGTGGCCCATTCATCAGCGCGGGTATACAGGTTTCAAATAGCACGTCTTGCTTAAAGCCTGTCTCGGAGACACGCCGAATTAAAGTTGCCTGCATCACTGGCGCGCTGCCCAGCACGATCAACATGGTGCCACCAATATTCAGTTGCTGCCGAACACCTACTGGCTCAACTGGCGATGACGCGGTATATACAATCACATCATAAAACTCTTGATTTGATTTACCAGTACGACCAAATGCGCCATCAGCTAGTTCCAAGGTTACATTTTGGATATTGTTTTGCTTCAAATTATTAGCCGCTAGGGCACTTAATGCAGAGTTAATCTCTAACGTCACTACATGCTTAGCAAGACTGGCTAACAGAGCAGTAAAATAGCCACTACCCGTGCCCACATGCAAAATGCGATGCGTGCTTTGCACATTGAGCGCTTGCAACATGCGTGCCTCCAGTTTCGGCTGTAACATGCTTTGACCAAAGCCAAGCGGAATTTCAATATCTGCAAATGCCAAACCAGCATACTCATGAGGCACAAAATGCTCACGCGGCACTTCGTTTAGCAAGGTTAACACCCTGGGGTCAAGTACCTCCCATGTGCGGATTTGCTGTTCTATCATATTGAATCTAGCAGTTTCGCTATTCGCAGTATTTTGTTTTACATCAGTCATTTGGCAGCTTCCATTTATTCGAAGTTATTATAACTTAAGTGTTTGCCACTCACGCTTTACTTGACAGCTGATTCCCCCAATTGCTCTCTGGCTAAAATTGCCTAACCCATGGTGTATTTTTTTTGGGTGGTACAAAAACAAAATGGCGCTTAATGCGCCATTAATTGCAATGAGTTAAATATTAGAATCTTATAAATATAGCACTGCGGGGAACACCGTTAGAGCAAATACAAACACCATCCATTCCATGTTCCAACGTTCTAAATGACCAGTAAAATGTAAGGTAAGCACGGCAATTGCCAAGGCATAATAAATTGCAATAAGTACCATAAAGTAGCCTGTATATCGTTATTAGTTTAATTAGTGTATTTATATCACTTTTTTATAAAAAACACCTAATTTTTGTATTTTTTTCATGCAGCCCACTTAGCATCCTACCCTTGCCTTTTTATGCGTTTTCGCGTACATTCCTCCCATTGCTAGGGGTCTGATTTATTTGAAAAAATAAGCCAGTGAGAATCACCCTTTGAACCTGATGCGGGTCATGCCGCCGTAGGAAAGCAGCATATCTGCATCCTACGTATTTTCATCTCAAGGATGCATAAATGAACGCCACCGACAAAAATCTGCAAAAAAATCTCGCCAAATTCGTTAACGAAACCGCCGAGATTGATGTTGCAACCACAAAGAATTTCACCAACTCGCAGAAAGTCTATGTGCAAGGCTCACGCCCCGACATACAAGTACCGTTCCGTGAAATCTCACTGAGCGACACACCTTCTGCGTTTGGTGCCGAGAAGAACCCACCAGTTGTGGTTTACGACACATCAGGCCCCTACACAGATCCGAATGTAAAAATCGATATCCGTAATGGCTTGCCAGCATTACGCGCCAAATGGATTATGGAACGTGGCGATGTAGAGCAACTGGATGGCCCAAGCTCAGAATTTGGTCACCAACGCTTGGGTGATCCGGAGCTCTCAGAAATGCGCTTCAACTTGCTCCGCAAGCCTTTACGTGCAAAAGCAGGCATGAACGTGAGCCAAATGCATTACGCACGTAAAGGTATCATCACACCTGAAATGGAATTCATCGCGATTCGTGAAAATCAACGCCGCGAGAACATGAGCGAATTACTGCAAACACAGCATAAAGGCCATGATTTCGGCGCGAGCATCCCTAAAGTGATCACACCAGAATTCGTGCGCGACGAAGTAGCCCGCGGCCGCGCGATTATTCCTTTGAACATCAACCACCCGGAAATTGAGCCAATGATCATTGGCCGTAACTTCTTGGTAAAAATTAACGCGAACATCGGTAACTCAGCACTCGGTTCTTCAATTTCTGAAGAAGTTGAGAAAATGGTGTGGGGTACACGTTGGGGCGGCGATACCGTGATGGATTTATCAACAGGTAAAAACATCCACGAAACCCGCGAATGGATCATCCGTAACTCACCAGTGCCTATTGGTACTGTACCTATCTATCAAGCGCTGGAAAAAGTAAACGGTAAAGCTGAAGATCTCACTTGGGAAATCTTCCGCGACACCTTGATTGAGCAAGCAGAGCAGGGCGTGGATTACTTCACTATCCATGCTGGTGTACGCTTGGCTTACATCCCGATGACAGCAAAACGTATGACTGGTATCGTGTCACGCGGTGGTTCAATTATGGCGAAATGGTGCTTGGCGCATCATAAAGAGTCATTCCTTTATGAGCATTTCGAGGACATCTGCGAAATCATGAAACAGTACGATGTTTCGTTCTCACTCGGTGATGGCTTACGCCCAGGCTCAATCTACGATGCTAACGATGAAGCGCAATTCGCTGAATTGAAAACATTAGGTGAGTTAACGCAAATCGCTTGGAAGCACGACGTGCAATGCATGATCGAAGGCCCTGGCCACGTGCCGATGCACCTCATCAAAGAGAACATGGACTTGCAACTTGAGCATTGTGGCGAAGCACCATTCTACACCTTAGGCCCCTTAACCACTGACATCGCACCGGGTTATGACCACATCACCTCAGGTATCGGCGCCGCCATGATTGGATGGTATGGCTGTGCAATGCTTTGCTACGTAACGCCAAAAGAACACTTAGGCTTGCCAGACAAAGAAGATGTGCGCGTAGGTATCATCACCTACAAAATTGCAGCCCATGCGGCAGACTTGGCTAAAGGCCATCCCGGTACACAGATTCGCGACAATGCGTTATCAAAAGCGCGTTTCGAATTCCGCTGGGATGACCAATTTAATTTAGGCCTAGATCCGGAAAAAGCAAAAGAATTTCATGATGAAACCTTGCCGCAAGAAGGCGCAAAGCAAGCGCATTTCTGCTCTATGTGCGGCCCACATTTCTGCTCAATGAAAATCTCACAAGATGTACGTGATTACGCAGCCGAGCAGGGTATTGGCGAGCAAGAAGCCTTACAAAAAGGCATGCAAGAAAAAGCCATTGAATTTGTGAAAAAAGGCAGTGAGGTTTATCAAAAAGTTTAATTCACTTGTAGATAGCACGGGATACAAATAAAAAACCAGCGCTAGCTGGTTTTTTTATTGAGTCGATAATTGTGTAATTCATTTTATTGTAGCCAGACAACGACTCAAAACGAATCCCAGCAATGGTTTAGCTATCAATCCCCATCTGGTTCGACCATTCGTATTTGGCGCGTACCAATCTTTGCCCCTGTTACTTCATCCAGCACCACAGGTTTGATATCCGTCCCTGTTTCAGCATCTAGGAAACGCACTAACTTACCATCCCCGCGGTATTTACGTCCCCAGTCACCAATCATGAAAAGTATTGGTAGAAAATCGCGACCCGCTGCCGTCAGCACATATTCATCGCGCGGTGGATGTTCTGAATAGATTTTCTTTTCAAAGATACCTTCTTCGGTGAGAGTCGCCAGACGTTTGGTCAATATTGTTGGTGCAATACCGAGATTTTTACGGAACTGCTCAAAGCGAGTGAGACCCGCATGTGCATCTCTAAGTATCAATATACTCCACGCGTCACCAAGAAAATCGAGGCTCCGTGCGATTGGGCATGAGTTATTAGCATTAATTTTTGAGTTCATATCATTTTAGTAGTGACAAAGTATTAAATCGGTAGTAACATACTATCAAATTGATAGTGATAGTTACTTTCAATTCGATAGTATCACTATAAAGTTATAAAATCCACCCTCAGGAGATTGATGATGAGTAAAAAAAAATTAGGCGTTGCCATTGTTACAGGTGCGTCTTCAGGTATTGGTGAGGCCACAGCGGAGTTACTCGCAAATTCTGGTTATAAGGTTTATGGAACGAGCCGTAAGGTCACGCAAGCCACTCAATATTCATACAAGATGATTGCACTGGATGTAAATAGCGAGGGGTCTATAGAAGCTGCTTTAAAAGAAGTATTCCAAATTGAAGGCCGGATTGATCTTGTGGTTAATAACGCAGGCTTCGGTGTTGCACCAGGTGGGGCAGAAGAGAGCTCAATTGAACAAACCAAAATGATTTTTGATACCAATTTCTTTGGGATTGTCCGCATGACGCGCGCTGTTGTGCCCTATATGAGAAAACAGGGGGCAGGACGAATTATCAACATCGGTTCCATCCTTGGCTTGATACCAGCACCCTACATGGCAACCTATGCTGCTACAAAACATGCAGTAGAAGGCTTTTCAGAATCGCTAGATCATGAGCTACGAACAAGGGGCATCCGTGTTTCTGTGGTTGAACCTGGTTATACCAATACGCAGTTTGAAGCCAACACCCTAGAAGTAGACGCCAAAATAGAAGAGTACAATATTGCGCGGAAAGCACTCGCAAAATTAATTAAAATCGCTGTGGCAGGTGGTGATGATCCTAAAGTCGTTGCCAATGTTGTATTAAAAGCTGCCAATGCCAAACATCCTAAGCCGCGTTACGCAGCCGGTAAATTGGCCTGCCGATTGAGTTTTCTGAGAAGGTTTGCGCCAGCTGCATTGGTTGATATCGGCATTCGTAAAGAATTGAAACTTGACTCTCTCGACAAAATCGCTAGCTAAGCTAGCTAATCAACCATAGGAGACCTTGATGAAATTATTATCTTTTTATCGACTTTCAGTTTTTAGTTCAATTCTATTTACAGTATTGGCCTTCATCTTGATGTTTGCACCAGTTCTGATGCTATCAGCCTGGGGAGTGGAATTAACAGATTCGGTAGGGTTGGTTACCAGACGAATAGCAGCACTCTACGCTGGCATCGCTGTGATGTATTTCTTCGCAAGGAATGCAGCACATTCAGCAACCCGTACAGCGCTCATCGTCGGGACCATCACCGCCTGCTTGATATTGGCGCTTCTAGGCGTTCATGAATTTGTTGCAGGACATGCGTCGGGTGGCATACTAGTATCTGTCCTAATTGAAGTCGTTCTTGTACTGGCATTTCTAAATGTTGGTGCGCGCAGAAAATAAACATCACCAAAACACGTGAAAAACATGATGAAAGCACTTATCTTAAAGCGTTATGGCAAAGCTGATCAGCTTGAATTCGCCGATATCAAACGGCCTACGATCAAGCCCGACGAAATACTGGTGCAGGTACATGCCGCCGGTCTGAACCCGGTCGACAACATAATACCGACAGGGGCTTTCAAACCCTTTCTCAAGTTGCAGCTACCGGTTACGATGGGCAGCGATTTGGCGGGTGTCGTGGTGGAGGTGGGAAGTCGCGTGACGCGCTTCAAACCGGGAGATGCAGTATTCGCCAGTATCTTCGATCTGGGCACGGGATCGCTTGCTGAATTTGCGGTCGTGCCCGAGAGCCTTGCTGCGATTAAACCGGTAAATCTGGACTTCGTACAAGCAGCTTCGATCCCGATGGTCGGACTCACGTCATGGCAAGCACTTAAAGAGCGGGCACATCTCAAGCCCGGCCAGAAGGTATTCATTCCTGCAGGTTCTGGTGGCATTGGCACGTTCGCAATTCAACTCGCAAAATATCTCGGCGCAAAAGTGGGGACGACGACCAGTACAGTTAACGTGGACCTGGTTCAGCGTCTCGGAGCCGATGAGGTGATTGATTACAAGAAGCAAGAATTCGAAGATGTGTTGCAGGACTATGATGTGGTGCTAGGCACTGTCAAGGGCGACGGACTCGATAAATCCCTTGGTATTTTAAAACCCAATAGCATCGTCGTCTCTCTCGTCGGCCCACCAGATGCTGCGTTCGCTCGCGCCAGGGGCATGAACTTTCTCATGAAGTTCGTATTCGGGCTGCTTAGCAGCAAGATAATTCGCAAAGCAAGGAAGCGCAATATTGAGTATTCATTCCTGTTCGCACATCCTGATGGCCGCCAGCTCGAAGAGATCGGCAAGCTTCTCGACGCGGGGCATATCCTTCCAGTAATCGACAAGGTATTTCCATTCGATCAAACAAAGGAGGCACTTGCCTATCTTGAACAAGGCCGAACCAAAGGCAAGGTAGTGGTAAAGGTTATTTGATGTCTATTTAGAAGAAGCCGTAAAAGTGCTTATAAGCTTAGCTTTTATGCAAAGACAATTACAACGAATTGGTGCTGGAAAAATTCCAAACCCCAGCATTAATCCAATATTCAGTTTAATTCGACACTTAAATACATAATAAGGTGCTGACACACCGCTACCAGTCGTGGTCCAAGGGGCTAAGTTGATAATATTGTGAAATGTAATGACTGGATTTTAATAAATACAAATACTTAGTCATATTTTGTTAAAATAGCATTTCATTTGAAAATTTGTATTTAGGCTATTTTGACCACCCTTAAACTCAGTAAAAAATCCGATACGCCTACAGCTAGCAAAGCGCCTGTGCGCCGTGCCGACCCTACCAAGCGCGATAGAACAATAGCGCCATCTAAGGCCGTTATGCGCACAGAAGCAAATGAAGCACCACGCCATTCTGCACCAAAAATTGACTCGCACGTACGCGAGAATAATGAGCCAAGATCCAGTACTAGCCAACGTAACCACCGTTTTGATGGCAGGGCGCATGGTAGCCCGTTTGTTGAGCAAGCAAGCGAAGGTAAGCCGAGAGAAAATAGGTCGCTTAGAAGTGAGTTAAGGTCTGAGCCAACAACTGAGACAAGGCAACACAAGCCAGCAGGCCAACATAAACCCGCAGGCATAGATACACGCATTACGCCGCGCCCTGATAAAAACGAGCCACAATACCGCCAAGCACCACGTCGTGGTGGCAAAGTGCGCGATGGTTATGACGGCACTGCAACACCGCAATACGGTGCTGCAGCAAAAGCCGCTTATAAGTCTTTACCCGTAAATTTAGAACAACCACGCCTTTCTAAAGTGATGGCGGAACGCGGTATTTGCTCGCGCCGCGAAGCGGATGAGTGGATTATTAATGGCTGGGTCAAAGTAGATGGCGTGATTATTGAAACATTAGGCACACGCATTAAGCCTGATGCCGAAATTATTATTAGCGGTTATGCCTATGAACAGCAGGCCGAGCAAGTCACCATTTTGCTGCATAAACCGGTGGGCTTTGTCAGCGGTCAGGCAGAGGACGATTACCAACCTGCCATTGTCCTGGTGCATCCGGATAACGAGTGGTTAGACGACCCCGATTTATATGAGCCAAAAGAATTTCAACGTGGGTTTTTGCATGGCCTTGCCCCAGCTGGCCGCTTAGATATTGACTCTACAGGTTTGTTAGTACTTACACAGGATGGCCGTATCGCGCGTCATTTAATCGGCGAAGATTCGAGTGTAGAAAAGGAATATCTGGTGCGGGTAGAAGGCACTTTATCTGACGCCGATTTACAACGTTTAAATCATGGCTTAAGTCTAGATGGCGAAAAACTCAAACCTGCCAAAGTGAGTTGGCAGAATGAAGACCAATTACGCTTTGTATTGCGCGAAGGAAAAAAACGCCAGATTCGCCGCATGTGCGAAATGGTAGGTCTACACGTGGTGGGTTTAAAGCGGGTGCGTATTGGGAGCGTGAATCTAGGCAAGCTTCCACTCGGGCAGTGGCGCTACTTGCGCCATAATGAGCGTTTTTGATATGCTTGATTTAAATAATTAGGGATTAAATTTAAGGGATTTATGATGGGCTTCTTAGATAGCATTGCAGGTGCGGTATTAGGAAAAATTGGTGGCGAACAAGGCGGCATGGCACAAGCGGCGATTGAAATGTTTAACCAGAATGGTGGCATTGATGGTCTGCTGGATAAATTTAAAGCAGGCGGCCTTGCAGAGCAGGCGGCGTCCTGGGTGGGTAAGGGTGACAATTTACCAATTACAGCTGAGCAAATTTCCAGTGTGCTGGGCAATGGCGCCATTGCAGACTTGGCAACTAAATTTGGCATCTCACCGGAAACTTTAAGTGCTCAAATTGCCCAACACCTACCAACAATGATTGATAAATTGACGCCAAATGGCCAGGTTGAGGGTGATTCCGGCAATCTGCTATCCACTGTTTTAGGCATGCTGAAATAATTGCCGTATCGTTTAAAAGGGGCTGATAGCCCCTTTTTTATTGAAATATATTGGCAAAATATAATTTATTTACGCAATCTTCTTGAACGTTGCCCTATTTGCCTAATCTCAGGGCACCTTATCTCAGGCCGCTTACAGGGCGGTGATTATTACTCGAGAGCTTTAGGCACTTTTTAACTTCTTTTTTGATAAGATGTGGACATGGATACTTTATTGTTATTAAAAGCCGCGATTCTTGGCATTGTTGAAGGTGCTACCGAGTTTTTGCCTATTTCAAGCACAGGTCACCTGGTATTAGCGGGTGACTTACTCAATTTTATGACCCCTGAAAAGCGTGGGGTGTTTGATATTGCCATTCAACTAGGGGCAATTTTGGCTGTGGTGTGGGAATATCGAACGCGCTTTGTCAATACATTCGCGGGCATTGGGCGCGATCCCATCGCGAATCGATTAGTCATCAATATCGCAATTGCCTTTTTACCGCTTGCGATTCTTGGTTTAGCATTCGGCAGTAAAATCAAATTATTTTTATTCAAACCTGTCCCAGTTGCAATTGCGTTTATCGTGGGGGCTTTTATCATTTTATGGGCAGAAAAACGCAAACACACAGTGACCATTGAAACTGTGGATGACATTCGCCCAAGGGATGCATTAAAACTGGGGCTGGCACAAGCGGTGGCGCTGATTCCTGGTATGTCACGCTCAGGTTCAACCATTATTGGCGGGCTTTTTTTTGGCTTATCGCGTAAAGCGGCTGCGGAATTTTCGTTCTTTCTTGCTGTCCCCACCTTAGGCATTGCTTCTATTTATTCCATGTATAAAGACTGGGCTCTTATCAGTATGGACGACATTGGCGCGTGGGCGATGGGCTTTATATTTGCCTTTATTAGCGCCATGGTTGCGGTGCGGGCGCTTATTCGCTACGTAAGTCATCACGACTTTACGATTTTTGCATGGTACCGTATTGTTTTCGGTGTGATCGTATTGGTGACGGCTTATACTGGGTTAGTCAATTGGACTGTAGCCTAAGAGTACATTTAGCAATTAAAATGTGCGTTAACTAAAAATACACTGGCCGCGCGTGTGGCTAAAGAGGTGACGCGATGAATAAAATACTTAAATTTGGTTTATATGGCATTGGCGGCTTTATTGTACTGCTATTGCTTACCGTGGCAGTTATCGCTGCAACATTCAATCCGAACGACTATAAAGATGACATCATCAAGCTGGTAAAAGATAAAAAAGAGCGCACGCTCAATATCGAAGGTGACATCAAACTAAGCTTTTGGCCAAAGATTGGCGCCGATTTAGGCAAGCTATCATTGTCTGAGCACAAATCAGAAGTCATATTTGCCTCTGTGAATAACGTAAAACTGGCGCTGGCGGTGTTACCGTTACTCAAAAAACAATTGGTCGTTGATACGATTTATGTAGATGGCGCCACGTTCAACGTGGTGAAGCACAAAGATGGCACATTTAACTTTGACGATTTAATCAGCAAAGAGGAAGAGGAATCGGAGCTAATTAAATTTGATGTAGATGGTATCGTTATTACGAACTCAGAAGCCAAATACACGGACGAGAAAACTGGCGCTAAATACAATGCCAGCAAGTTCAATTTAAACTCTGGCCATATTGCACTGGCTGAACCAGTGGATTTAGACACCAACTTCACCTTAACCGCCAATCAGCCAGAAACCGCTGCAGACATCAAATTAAAAGGTAATTTTCTTGTAGACCCAAAAAGCAAACACTTTAAAGTGAAAGGCTTAGATAGCCACATTGTTGGCGACATGTTAAACGGCACTGACATGGATATCAAAGTAAGCGGCGATGTAGATGCCAAAACCGAATTGATGGAATTTTTGGTGAATGATTTAAAATTTGTTGCCTCAGGCATGTTTGATGGTGCAAAGCAAAGCATCGATTTAAACGCGCCAGCGCTCAATATTTTAAAAGATGAAGTGTCTAGCAAAAAAGTCACGGTCAGTCTGGACCAGGAAAAAGCTGGGGAAGTGCTTAAAATCAATATGGTGCTGGCCGACATGAAAGGCTCGCCCAAGGCACTGCAAAGCAGTGGCATCACCGGTGATCTTTCTGCGGTACAAGGCCAGCGCACGGTTTCAGGAAAATTCTCATCTCCATTTACTGGCAACATAGAGAACCTGATTTTTGATCTACCAAAATTGGCAGGAAATTTGGATATTAAAGACCCCAGTTTGCCAAATGGCGGTATGAAGGGCACATTTAATTTAGCCGCTCACACCGAGATTAAAAACGAGCGTGCCAATAGCCAATTTAATTTGAATATTGATAATGTGACTAAATTAAATGGCGATGTCGACGTCACTGGCTTTAAACAATCCAATATTAAATTTAACTTAACTGCGGATAAATTGGATTTAAATAAACTACTGGCAAAATCTTCAACACCGGCTAAAAAAGCTAGCAATGACAAGCCCGCTGACTTGAGTGTACTTAAAGATAGGAAACTAGATGGCAAACTGAACGTGGGTAGTATTTTATATGATAAATACCGCGTTTCTGGATTAAACGTCGGCATTAAAGCGGATGGCGAAAAGCTGCTGCTTAGTGGGCTGAATGTGAAAGTAGATGACAGCCAAATTAAAGGTAACCTCGGCATTAGCAATTTTGCCAAGCCGCTTTACACCTTTGACATCGATATAGACAAAGTGAATGTAGATCACTATATTGCGGCAGCGCCTGCTAAAACTACAGCCACGCCTGCCTCCACTAGTGATAAGCCGCTCGATTTAAGCGCGCTAAAAGCCTTAAATGCAGATGGCAGTATCCGCATTGGCAGCCTGACATATGGCAAAACCAAAGCTAGCAACATCAATATCAACCTGAAAGCAGATGGCCAAAAACTACAACTTAACCCGCTGTCCGCAAAAGTAGATGATAGCCAGGTTAACGCCAATTTAGGCATTAGCCAATTCAGCAATCCTGCTTACAATTTTGACATTAAAATCGACAGGCTAGATGCTGACCGCTATATTGCCAAAGGTGATCCTAAAACAAAAAGCAGCGCAGACGCCCCCATTGATTTGAGTGCGCTAAAAAAGTTGAATGCGACAGGCGAAGCCAAAATTGGTTGGCTTAAACTGGCTAATGTTAAAACTGAAAATGTGATCCTAGGCTTAAAAGTGAATGATGGGATTGCGACGCTATCACCTTTTTCAGCCAACCTATATCAAGGCAGTATGAACGGTACCTTAAAAGTAGACGCACGCACCACGCCCAATATTGCATTTAAGCAAAATATGAAAAGTGTTTCCATTGGCCCGCTGATGGTAGATGCGATTAATAACGATATGTTAAGCGGCACCGGTTCGCTGAATATAGATGTCACCACACAAGGCAACACCGTAAGCGCACTTAAAAAAGGTTTAGCAGGCAATGCCGCCCTTAACTTAACCGATGGCGCTATTAAAGGCGTAGATATTGCCGGCAGTATTCGTGAGATCAAAAGCAAAGTTAACGTATTAAAAAAAGAAACTGGTGCTGACAAAAGCAAGAAAACTGACTTTAGTGAGTTGACTGCCACTTTTGACATTAAGAACGGTGTTGCCCACAACGAAGACCTCGCCATGAAAGCGCCTGTGTTACGCCTTGCCAAAGGCGATAGCCGTGGCGATATTGATATTGGCAATGAAAAAATTAACTATCTGGCCAAACCCACTGTGGTGAAATCGTTAAAAGGCCAGGGCGGAGCCGATTTGGATGAATTAAGTGGCATTGCTATCCCAGTTAAAATTACCGGTACTTTTGCCGAACCCAAATACGGCATGGACTTTGCCGCCATCGGCGTCGCACTTGCACAATCTAAACTGCTGGATAAAGTAGGTGGTGAAAAGGGCGCTGCAGTTAAGGAGTTAATTAGTGGCGATAAAGTAGAAGGAATTAAAGGTTTGTTAGAGAAGAAAAAAAATAAAGAAGCAGCGCCTACTGACGGCACTGCTGCTCCAACTACTTCTGCACCTGCGCCTACGCCTGCACCTGCAGAAAAACCAAAATCAACCGAAGAATTAGCCAAAGAACAGGCTGAGAAAAAACTTAAAGAGCTGCTTAAGTTTTAACAAGCTGGCTATTTATTATGTCCTGGGGCATTCTCACTATTACCGGGGCCATCGCCATGTTTGTTATGTCCAGGCGCATTTTCACTGTTGCCTGGGCCGTCATGGTGGTGAACATGTCTGCAGCCAACTAAACTTACTATCACAATTGCCATCATCAGTATATATTTCATCTTGTACTGTCTCCTAATTATTTGAGCTATCAATCTAGTATGTTGCACTTAACCCATCAAAATAGCAAAGTGTTATATGCATAACTTTGCAAATTCTGTTATCACTTGGCAAAAGCGGTACGGTCGCCACGATTTACCTTGGCAGACTAAGTTAAACCAGACTCCCGACCCATACGCAATCTGGGTATCTGAAATTATGCTGCAACAAACACAAGTAGCTGCGGTAATGGGCTATTACGCTAAATTTATGAGGCGGTTTCCTTCCATAAAACAGCTAGCAAATGCGACCCAAGATGAAGTGTTACAACATTGGAGCGGGCTGGGTTATTACAGCCGGGCGCGTAATCTACATAGCGCGGCACTAAAAATTATGGACGATTTCAACGGAAAATTCCCACAACGCTTTGAGGATATTTTAAGCTTGCCCGGTATTGGTCACTCTACCGCTGCTGCTATTTCAACCTTTGCTTTTAACCAGCCCATGCCGATTTTAGACGGCAATGTTAAACGCGTCTTTGCACGTCACTTTAATATTGCCGGCTGGCCTAGCTTACCTAAAGTTCAGCAAACTATGTGGCAAATTGCAATACGCGAAAACCCACAAGAAGACGCCATTGCCTACACTCAGGGTTTAATGGATTTAGGCGCAACACTATGCACACGCAGCAAGCCAAATTGCCCCGCCTGCCCTGTGAATACAAGCTGTGTAGCGCTTGCAAATCATAGTGTCAGCCAATTACCCACCCCCAAACCGCACAAAGCGATTCCAGAGCGGAATATCTATTTTTTAGTGTATCAAAACAGCAATGATATCTTGCTGGAAAGGCGTGCCAACAAGGGGATTTGGGGAGGCTTGTGGAGCTTTCCTGAGGCGGAAACGCTACCTCCCAATGGACAAGAAAATATGCAGCTGTTGCCTCAATTCAGTCATACCTTCACGCACTTTAAGTTGCATATACAGCCGGTGCTGATTCAATCGACTGCGCAGACAATCCTGCCAAACAGGTTATGGATAGGGCTTGAGGAAGCGATGGAAGCAGCGATTCCGACCCCTGTACGTAAAATCTTAGTTACCCTAAGCAATCAAAAATAGCGTTACAAAAACAGACCAATAAAAAGCAGGCCTATAAGTTGGCCTGCTTTTTTAATAACTAAGGAGACTGAGGTTAATGCAACCGTGACTGCAAAATTTTATCAGCCAGCATTTGAAAACGCGGTGAAACAAATTTTCTGGCTTGTGAACCTGCATCTGCAATACTCAACAATTCTTCAATCGCTGAGCGGAAACCCAACTCAAATAACCAATAATCCTCTGGATTAATTGCCGATTTTTTGTCCGTATTCACATCTGCACATAGTCGCTCAAAAGCTTCCATACACACATTGCGATCTGCCATATTGCCTCCCTAACCTACAAAATTCCAATCACACTCATTAGCTATCATAAAACTAACAACAACTTTGTCAACCACTCCGTTGGTCAGTCCTAGTTGGTTTTAGTGCTTATTTCTGGTCCCAACTGTCTTCCCACATGCAGTGTTTAATTTTGTGACGGTTGGCAATTAGTTCATCTATGCTAGGTTCGTCGTTTAATGCACGTTTAATCGCAAGCTTAGTCGCATCGTAATTATTTTTATACATATCGGCTTTGTCTAGTTTGCCTTCTTTTTCTAGCGCGATACAACCTGGGTCAATCCATACTAGGCTAATAATGCACAAATCATTCACTTGTGCTTTGGGTATGATGCCTTCAATCACGCAATCTAAAATCGCATCCGCTGTAGCCGCTTGCACCACGCCACCAAACAAGCTTACATCCGTACTGCCTTTTAATGTTACTTTTGGCACCGTCATACAAACTGGGCGGACCAGTTGGTTAATATCGCGTACCGCAAACATGGCAGTATGGCCCTTGCTTTGTGCCATTAAATTGGCAAATGCCTGGCCAACTGGCCCATCGACAGCACCGATTAAAATTTCTGGCATGGCCGCAGTGACATCTTTGCCTTCTGTGTATACGGTAGCTTCGCCTGCTTTAAAAATGATTTTTGACATGATGTTCCTTAAAAACGAATGAATAAGACTGTTAAATAAATGATGAATTAATTGAGTATTTTACCAAATGCGCGACGGGAGTTTCAAATTATTACGCTAGGTGACATTCTGAAATTTAGAATTGCCATTACAAATCTAGCTGCATTTCCACATGCGGAATATCTACATCGCAATACTCTTCGCTGGTTTGCCTGAACCCTGCTTTTTTGTAGAACTCAATAGCGTGCGTTTGCGCCGATAAAACCACACTTTTACTGCCCTGTTTCTTACATATTGTCACCGCCTCTTGTAATAAGGCGGCTCCCAAACCACGTCCTCTATAACCTTTAAGTACTGCCATACGGCCAATTTTTTTATACTCAATAATACGTAAACAGGCTATTGGTTCATTATTCAATGTGGCTAGCAAATGCAATGCCGTCGCATCGATATCATCCCACTCAAACTCTGGCGTAACCGCTTGCTCTTCGATAAAAACCGGCGTGCGCACTGCGCGCAATTGCAGTTGGTGGCTGGCCCATGTCACCACTTGAATATTAAATTTATCTTTCAATTTGAATCGGTCTTATCAATCATTTGTACTTGCAGAGGTTTAAGCTAACGGGCATTATGCTTGTTTATTATGCTTTGTCTTTTTATACACAAGTTAAATTTTTAAAGGTTTAAATATGCAGAAATATCATACAGCAGTGGCGCGCATTATGCTGGCACTAGTTTTTTTAGGATTAGTTATATTAAAACTAGCCGAAATCACTAACAACCCCAACGGTTATTTGCAATACCAAATGACTTTAGGTCAGTTTGGATTACCGAGTATTTTTGCGCCCTTGTTAATTCTTGTACAACTGGTGGGTAGCCTTGCTTTATTAGTTGGCTATAAAACTAAATTGGTTGCCAGAGTATTAATGGGCTTAGCGCTTTTCACTGCGGTGGTATTAGGGCGTGTTATCCCTGATATGTTCTTTTTATATTTAGGCATTGCCGGTGGCATGTGGCTATTAAGCTTGTATCCTCAAACCGCTTGCAGCCTGGATAATTTGAAGAAAAACTAAGAAATAATTAATGCCCTGCAAGCCTTATGTATATTGGTTTGTAGGGCATTTATATTTGCCTTTATTCCCACTCTAAAGCAGGGAAGATAATATTCACATTGCGCCGGTTGGCGATATCAAACAGCACCCATTTATGTTTTTCGCTGGCAGCGGCCGTGCTCATTGTTGCTTCCATGCTGTCACCTTTTTTGATACTGGTACGAATATCGGTCAATAACGTCGTAAAGTAACGTTGGGCATTATTCATCGCCGTGACGCCTGCTTGATTGGTCTTTTGCACTGGTCCATGACCAGGTACCACCTGTTTAAACGGGTAGGTTTTTAATGTATCTAACATGGCAATCAAGCCCTTAATATCGCCTTCTATCACTGGCGTGCGCTCAACAAATAACAAATCGCCGGTAAATATGGTTTGGGTTTTACTGTCTTCCACGGTGATATCCGTATTGGTATGTGCGTTAGGATGCGCAGTCACTTTTACTTGCCTATCCCCTAGATCCAAGGTTTCTACAGATTTAATCGCCATCGTCGGTGCAACAATATCCGTGCCTTTGGCATCGGCGCCTAGATAACGTTGATTCAGTTTATCGTAGCCTTCTTTACGCGTATGCATGGCTTGTTCAAGCTTTTCATGGCCAATAAACTTAGGCTTATCTGTTAAAAATGCAGCGTTGCCAAAAATGTGGTCAGGGTGCACGTGGGTATTGATGACATATAAAATAGGCTTGTCGGTGACTTTTTGAATGGCAGCACGTAATTGTTGCCCCACTTTCAAGCTGCCGCCGGTGTCAATCACGGCCACGCCCCGCTCACCCACTACAAAACTAATGTTGCAAATGTCGCCGGTATAACCTTCATCAATATCCAGATGCTCGCCATGATGCACGTAAACACCGTTGCCCAAATTTTCTATCCTAAAGCCATCTTCAGCTGCCTGTGTAGCAGACTGATTGGCTGCACAACCTGCTAATGCCAATATTGCCATTGCTACAATATTTAGTAAAACTCTCATGGTGTACCCTTGTCTATAGCGTGATGTAAACGCTACAATAGGTTGTAATGTAATGGT
Source organism: Methylotenera sp. (assembly GCA_036676175.1). Lineage (GTDB taxonomy): Bacteria > Pseudomonadota > Gammaproteobacteria > Burkholderiales > Methylophilaceae > Methylotenera_A. Next base: position 19,656 of record JAKFDL010000030.1, read on the forward strand.
GCTGTAGTGTAAGTGTAAGTGACGCTTGTCACATAATTTAATAAAGGATATTACTATGGATCAGGCTGCAACGCGCTATACCAAAACCGCCAGAATTTTACATTGGCTCATTGCATTGGCTATATTTGGCATGTTTGCACTGGGCTGGTATATGACCGAGTTGCCTAAAGAAGCTCCTAAACAAATGGCTTATGATGTATTCGAATGGGGTATTTACACTTGGCAACTATCCGAAGAAGCCTCTCCCCGAACCTTTTACTATAACTTGCATAAATCTCTTGGCGTTACTTTGTTGGTGCTTATCGCTATCCGCATTTTATGGCGCTTAACGCATAAGCCACCGCCAATACTCGACTCTCATCAGCCATGGGAAAAAAAATTGGCTAAAGCTTCACATTACCTGCTTTATTTGTTGATGATTGCATTACCCGTTAGCGGTATCATCATGAGTACATACAGCAAATATGGAATTAAGTGGTTTGGGGTGCCGTTTATTAAAGGTCTTGATAATAATGCCATGCGCGAGTTTTATGTAGAGATACACGAAGCAATAGGGATTGCCATACTTTTAGTGATTGTCTTACATATTATTGGGGCTCTCAAGCATAAATTTATCGATAAAGATAAGACTCTAGAGCGCATGCTGTAATTGGACTCAAACTACAAAAAATCCCGCTATTGCGGGCTTTTTTATTGTCTTATTAATTCATCTTAATTCGCATGCTCTTTAAGCCTGATGGATATTAGCTTGCAGGCAGAATTTCTACTCCGTGCTTTGATGATATTGTTTGCTGTATTCACGCACAGCTTTCAGCATAGCGTCGGCGTTTTCTGGGGGTGTCCACTGCGTAATACCATGGCCAAGGTTAAATACATGGCCATGACCATGGCCATAACTTGCCAATATTGAAGCAACTTCTTTTTCAATGGCTTCGGGTGTGGACAGTAAAATGGCTGGATCCAAATTGCCTTGTAGTGCGACTTGATTACCCACTCTTTTCCTGGCCTGCCCTATATCCACTGTCCAATCAAGCCCAATTGCATCTGCACCAATGTCGGCTTGCGCTTCTAACCACAACGCACCGCCTTTGGTGAATACAATACTTGGTACTTTTTTGCCTTCAGCATTTTTGATTAGGCCGGCCACAATTTTCTGCATGTAATTAAGCGAAAATTCAGTATAGGCATTGTGTGACAGTGCGCCACCCCACGAATCAAAAATCATCACTGCTTGCGCCCCAGCCGCAATTTGCGCGTTGAGATATTGAATCACTGTTTGCGCGTTGGTTTCTAAAATATGGTGCAGTAAATCTGGTCGCGCATACGCCATTTTTTTGGTGTTCAAAAAATCGGTGCCGCCTTTGCCTTCCACCATGTAGGTGGCTAGCGTCCATGGACTGCCGCTAAAACCAATCAACGGTACGCGACCATTGATAGTTTTGCGAATTTGCGCGACTGCATCAAATACATACTGCAGCTTGACCATATCAGGCACATGCAAGGCCTTGATTTCACCTTCTTCGCGTAAGGTGCGCTCAAACTTTGGGCCTTCACCTTCTTCAAAATACAAGCCTAAACCCATCGCATCTGGCAAAGTGAGAATGTCAGAAAATAGAATGGACGCATCCAGCAAAGGATAACGATCTAATGGCTGTAGCGTAACTTCGGTAGCAAAGTGTGGGTTCTTGCACAAATCTAGAAAGCTACCCGCTGTTTTGCGGCTTTCGCGATATTCTGGCAAATAGCGTCCCGCTTGACGCATCATCCACACTGGCGTGTAAGGCGTAGCTTCGCGATTTAAAGCACGCAGAAAAGTGTCATTTTGTAGTGCAGCCATACTTTTTACCTAACCAATTTGTTACTTAATAAAAAAGGATACAAAGCTAATAAATCAGTAGCCTTGCATCCTTTTTTGGATTCTTCACTTAAAACTAACGCGGCAATGTCGAGCTGCCCATTAAATACTCATCTACTGCTTGCGCAGCTTGGCGGCCTTCGCGAATCGCCCACACTACTAAAGATTGTCCACGGCGCATATCGCCCGCGGCAAATACTTTGTCGACATTGGTTTTATAACTACCCAATCCATCTGTGCTGGCTTTGGCATTACCCCGCGCATCTTTTTCTACTCCAAACGCTTCAAGCACAGATTGCACGGGTGATACAAAACCCATGGCCAACAAGACTAAATCAGCCTTAATGGTAAATTCAGTGCCTGCGACTTCCTGCATTTTGCCGTCTTTCCACTCTACTCTGGCGCCGACTAATTCTGTCACTTTGCCGTTTTCGCCTTTAAGCATTTTGGTAGTAATCGACCAATCTCGGTTTGCGCCTTCCTCATGACTGCTAGAGGTACGCAATTTAAGCGGCCAGTTTGGCCATACCAGTTCCTTATTCTCTTTTACTGGCGGCTGCGGCATCAATTCAAACTGGGTTACGCTTAATGCACCATGGCGATTGCTGGTGCCGACGCAATCTGAGCCGGTATCACCACCACCAATTACCACCACGTGTTTATTGGTGGCCTTTACTTGATTGGGCACGGTGTCACCTGCCACCACTTTATTCTGTGCCGGCAAAAAATCCATGGCGTACATCACACCATCCAGCTCACGGCCTGGCACTGGCAAATCGCGTGGTAACTCTGCACCCCCCGCCAATACTACTGCATCGTATTCTTTTAATACATCTTGGGCGCTGACATTTTGACCGACATTTTGGTTGACCAAAAAGCTGACGCCCTCGGCTTCCATCTGTGCCATGCGGCGATCAATGTGCGTTTTTTCCATTTTGAAATCAGGAATACCGTAGCGTAACAAGCCACCAATACGGTCGTTTTTTTCTAACACCACGGGGCTATGACCTGCACGCGCCAATTGCTGCGCCGCCGCCAAACCCGCTGGGCCAGAGCCGACAATAGCAATTTTTTTACCAGTTTTGTTAGGGTTAATTTGCGGTGTTACCCAGTCATTTTCCCACGCCTTATCAATAATTGCGTGTTCAATCGACTTAATGCCGACAGCATCGTTATTGATATTGAGAGTACAGGCAGCCTCACATGGGGCAGGGCAAATACGGCCGGTAAACTCAGGGAAGTTATTAGTGGAATGCAATACATCAATCGCATTGTGCCAATCTTGCTGGTAAACCAAATCATTAAAATCAGGGATGATATTATTGACTGGACAACCCGTGGTGCAAAAAGGAATTCCACAATCCATACAGCGCGCACCTTGCTGCTTGGCTTGGTCATCCGTTAAATGCAGTACAAACTCTTTGTAATTCTTAACCCGATCTGCAACTGGCAGATTTGCTTCTGCCAGTCTTTCATATTCCATAAAACCCGTTACTTTACCCATATTAAAAGTCTTTTCCCTTAAGCCGCTACTAATGCTTTATCTTCTGCGAGTTCAATCAACGCACGCTTATATTCATTTGGCATCACTTTGACAAATTTAGTCCTGTAATTTGCCCAGTTTGCCAACATGGTTTTGGCACGCTCACTCCCGGTATAGTTGGCATGTTTTTCAATCAGGCCTTTTAAGGTCAATTCATCTGGTTGGTCTAAATGTAAAATTTTACCAATGTCTGCCTCAGCTACTTCTACTTTCTCAAGTGACACCATGCTCATATTACAACGCTTGGCGAATAAACCGTCTTCGTCATACACATAAGCAACGCCACCGCTCATGCCTGCGGCAAAGTTTTGGCCCGTGAGGCCTAACACCACCACCGTACCGCCTGTCATATATTCGCAACCGTGGTTGCCAACGCCTTCTACCACGGCAGACGCACCAGAATTACGGACACAGAAACGCTCGCCCGCCACCCCATTGAAATATGCCTCACCGGTGGTAGCGCCATACATCACAGTATTGCCGATGATGATATTTTCGTGTGCGGCACCTTTGAAATTAGCTGGGCGCTGAATCACTACGCGACCACCACACATGCCCTTACCCACATAGTCGTTGCCTTCGCCAGTCAACGAGAAGGTGATACCTTTAGCTAAAAATGCCGCAAAACTTTGGCCGGAAGTCCCGGAAAAATTGACATGGATGGTGTCATCAGGCAAGCCAGCATTGCCATAGCGCACTGCAATTTGGTTGGATAACATCGTACCCACAGTGCGGTTAGTGTTGGTAATCGGCAAATCGATTGTCATTTTTTTACCTGTTTCCAAAGCAGGCTTTGCGAGTTCAATCAATTTATTATCAAGCGCATTCGCTATATTATGGTCTTGTAGCTCTACATTTTTACGCGCCACGCTGGCCGGCATATCCACTTGATGGAAAATTTTGCTGAAATCTAAACCGTGAATCTTCCAATGATCAATGCCTGCTTTCATATCCAGCAAATCGCTACGACCAATAAGATCCTCAAATTTAGCAATACCCAAACTTGCCATCAGTTCACGTACTTCTTCCGCAATAAAGAAGAAGAAATTCACCACATGTTCTGGCTGGCCAGTAAATTTTTTGCGTAATTCCGGGTCTTGTGTCGCCACGCCCACAGGGCATGTATTCAGGTGACATTTGCGCATCATGATACAACCTTCGACCACCAAAGGCGCTGTTGCAAAGCCAAACTCATCAGCGCCTAACAATGCACCTATCAACACATCGCGACCGGTTTTAATTTGACCATCGACCTGCACTACAACCCGACCACGCAACTGATTTAACACTAAGGTTTGCTGTGTTTCAGCAAGACCAAGCTCCCATGGTGTACCAGCGTGCTTCACTGAAGAAATCGGCGATGCACCTGTGCCACCGTCATGGCCTGCGATCACTATATGATCTGATTTAGCTTTCGCTACCCCAGCAGCTACTGTACCAACGCCTGTTTCTGACACCAGTTTAGTAGAAATAGAGGCTTTAGGATTGGCATTTTTAAGATCGTGAATAAGTTGTGCCAAGTCCTCGATACTATAAATATCGTGATGGGGAGGCGGAGAAATCAAGCCCACGCCTGGCACAGAGAATCTTAACTTAGCAATATATTCAGAAACTTTATGGCCTGGTAGTTGACCACCTTCACCTGGTTTTGCACCTTGCGCCATCTTAATTTGAATCTGGTCAGCTGAAGCCAAGTATTCCGCTGTCACACCAAAGCGGCCAGAAGCCACTTGTTTAATACGCGAGCGCATCGAATCACCCGCTTTTAACTTGATGTCTGCTTCGATTAAATGTTTACCAATCACATCCGACATCGTGGTGTCTTTTGCCACCGGAATAAAGCGCTTGGCATCCTCACCGCCTTCACCAGTATTGGATTTCCCGCCGATACGGTTCATGGCAATGGCCAATGTTGCGTGTGCTTCGGTTGAAATAGAGCCCAATGACATAGCGCCTGTGGCAAAACGTTTAACGATCTCTTTAGCAGACTCTACTTGTTCAAGCGGTATTGCCGCAGCGGCTGGTTTAATCTCAAATAAACCACGTAAGGTTTTATGTTTACGTGTCTGGTCATTAATTAATTTTGCATATTCTTTAAACGTATCAAACTTATTGGTACGCGTCGCGTTTTGCAATTTAGCGATCGACTCAGGTGTCCACATGTGTTCCTCGCCGCGAACCCTAAATGCGTACTCACCTCCAGCATCTAATTGAGTTGCCAGCACCGGGTCATCACCAAACGCCAAGTTATGTAAACGCAAGTTTTCTTCAGCAACTTCTGCAATGCCAATGCCCTCAATTTGCGAGGCGGTGCCTGTAAAGTATTGTTGAATGAATGCAGTGTTTAGGCCGATCGCCTCGAAAATTTGGGCACCGCAATACGATTGATAGGTAGAAATACCCATTTTTGACATGACTTTATACAAGCCTTTGCCAACAGCTTTTACAAAGTTTTTTGCGCCTGCATAACCATCACCTGTGACTTTATTATTGGTCAGATGATTAATGGTTTCAAACGCCAACCATGGACAGACTGCTTCTGCACCGTAGCCTGCCAGTAAGGCAAAATGATGCACTTCGCGCGCAGAACCGGTATCGACTACCAAGCCTGTACTTGTTCTTAAGCCAGCTTTGACTAGATACTCATGTGTAGACGAGCATGCCAATAATGCCGGAATCGCAATACGGTTTTTCGCGACGGCTCTGTCGGATAATATCAATACGTTAAAGCCATCATGCACCGCTTGTTCGGCAAGTTTATTTAAGCTTGCAACGGCAACAGCTAGGCCTGCCCCTGCTTGTTTAGCATCGTAAGTGATATCTAGCACTAATGATTTAAACTGGCCTTTAGTCGCAGCTTCAATATTTTTTAGCTGCTCTAGCTCTGACAGCGTTAATACGGGTTGGCTGGCTTCTAAACGCAGGGGTGGATCGGTCTCATCTATACCAAGTAAGTTTGGTTTTGGGCCTATAAATGTCACCAGTGACATTACCAACTCTTCACGAATTGGGTCAATCGGCGGATTAGTGACTTGCGCAAACAGCTGTTTAAAATAGTTGTAAAGCGTTTTTGGCTTATTTGACAGCACTGGCAATGCTGCGTCGTTGCCCATAGAACCTGCGCCTTCTTCACCATTGGCAATCATCGGCTGCATGATGAATTTGATATCTTCCTGGTTATAACCAAAAGCTTGTTGCGTGTCTAACAAACTTTCTGCCATGTCCAATACGGCATCTGCCTTAGGTAAATCACCCAGGAAATAACGAGACTCTTCAATCCATTGTTTGTAGGGCTTGGCACTTGCTAGCTCGTTTTTAACTTCAGCATCATCGATAATTCGACCCTGTTGTGTATCGATGAGCAACATTTTGCCTGGTTGTAAGCGCCACTTTTTAACGATTTTTTCTTGTGGGAAGGTGAGTACACCCATCTCCGATGCCATCATGACAATGTCGTCATCGGTCACTAAATAACGCGCAGGACGCAGGCCATTTCTATCGAGTGTTGCGCCAATTAAATTGCCATCGGTAAACGCCACAGCTGCCGGGCCATCCCATGGCTCCATGAGTGCAGCGTGATATTCGTAAAATGCTCGCCGCTCTTGATCCATCAAGGCGTTATTGTTCCAAGCTTCTGGAATCAACATCATCATGGCGTGCGGCAAGCTATAACCACCGGCTACTAACAGCTCTAGACAGTTATCGAAGCAAGCTGAGTCAGATTGGCCTTCGGCAATCAGCGGCCAAATTTTGTCTAAATCCTCACCAATAATGGCTGATTTCATCGTCTCATGACGCGCTGCCATCCAGTTTACATTACCTTGCACGGTATTAATTTCACCGTTATGCGCAATCATACGGAACGGGTGCGCCAGATCCCAAGTTGGGAATGTGTTGGTTGAAAAACGTTGATGTACCAAAGCTAACGCGGAAACTACTCGCTCATCGGCCAAATCTTTGAAGTAAATACCTACTTCGTTGGCCAGCAACATGCCTTTATAAACAATGGTACGGCTAGAAAAAGAGGGGACATAAAAAGCAGCGTTGTCTTGCAAATTTAGCGCGCTTACTGCGTGTTCAATACGCTTACGGATAATAAAACATTTACGCTCAAACGTGCTTTGGTCAGCTACACTGCTACCAACAAATACTTGACGCATGCTGGGCTCTACATCGCGCGCGGCCACAGCAATATTGCTGTTATCAACCGGCACGTCGCGCCAACCCAATATAGTTTGCTGTTCTTCGATAATGATTTTGTTAATGAGTGCTTCACATGCAGCACGGTTTTTTGCGTCTTGTGGTAAAAATAAGTTGCCTACAGCATACTTTCCAGCCTCTGGCAGACTGATATTGAGTTTGGTAGCTTCCTCGCGGAAAAATAGGTCTGGCATCTGCATAAGCAAACCAGCACCGTCGCCTAGCTTAGGGTCATAGCCTGTAGCGCCACGATGGGTTAAGTTGGTTAAAAGCTGTAAACCCTGCTGCACAATCTCGTGGCTTTTTTTGCCCTTTATGTGCGCTACAAAGCCCACACCACAGCCGTCTCTTTCGTTACGCTTATGGTATAAACCTTGATTTTTTGGAACGTGTTTTACCAATTCTTTGGTTTGCTCAACTGCCATATTCATTGCCTAATCATTTCATGTTCAAAACATTTAGCGGAACCTTCAATATTACCGTTAAATCATCGCAATTTCAATCATATAGCATGTATTTGACTTGAGATTTAAGCAATAAAATCCTAGTTTTTATTTCTAAGCAATTTATTTTTAAAATAAACAATGATTTGACAATTTAAACGAGAATGATTATCATTTAGATAAATAAGTTTTCATATCGACTTAAGGAGCTGAGATGCAAAATAAATTGAATCAAAGCAAGCTACGAAATGATCCTGCCTGCGAAAAAATTGAGCTGGCAAATTCATGCGGCGTGCGGCTAATTTATTGCCAAGATTGCCAAGTAGTTGAATTGGAAATTGGCGCGATTTCTATACGCCTGTGCCCAGATGTGATTCAGCGCATGGCCAATGTGATGATGAAAGCGAGCCTGGAACTTGAACATGTGGCGGCAGTTAATAATAAATTGCATAATAAACTGCCCAACCATCCCAGGCCACAAATGATTCATTAACTAGCGCTCACTAACTTAAACCTGCAAACGCTTTTTTCGCTGCCTCTAACGTAAACGTAATGTCTGCATCGGTATGCGCTGCTGAAACAAACCCTGCCTCAAATGCGCTAGGCCCAAGATAGACGCCACTATCAAGCATGCTATGGAAGAACTGGTTAAAGTGCGCTTTATTATTATCTCGCATGATTTCTGCGTAGCTAGTCGGGCACCGCTCGCTAAAATAAATCCCAAACATGCCACCCACATTTTGCGCACTAAAGATGATGCCTGCTTGTTTAGCAGCAACCATCAATCCGTCCATGAGTTTTTTGGTTTGCGCAGTCAGGTTTTCGTGAAAACCCTTTTCCTGGATTAGTTTCAATGTCGCCAAGCCTGCCGAGACCGCCACTGGATTGCCTGACAGCGTGCCTGCTTGATAGACTTTGCCCACAGGCGCCAAGTGCTGCATGATTTCTTTACGGCCACCAAATGCGCCGACTGGTAAGCCGCCGCCAATCACTTTACCCAGCGTCGTCATATCTGGCTGAATGTTATATAACGCTTGCGCGCCACCCAAGTGCACCCTGAAGCCGGTCATCACTTCATCAAAAATCAGCACTGTGCCATGTTTAGTACATAGCGCTCGGAGTGTTTGTAGAAATTCCATTTTAGGCACTATCAGGTTCATGTTGCCCACTACTGGCTCAATAATCACGCAGGCAATTTCATCGCCTGATTCAGCAAACAACTCCTCAAGCTGCTGCGTATTGTTGTATTCCAAAGTCAGCGTATGCGCGGCCACACTGGCTGGCACACCCCCGGAATCAGGTTCACCAAACGTCAGCAAACCTGAGCCTGCTTTTACTAATAGGCCGTCAGAATGGCCGTGATAACAACCTTCAAATTTCACGATTTTGTCGCGCCCCGTGAACCCTCTGGCCGTACGTATGGCACTCATGGTAGCCTCGGTGCCGCTGCTATTTAAGCGCACCTGCTCCATGCTTGGTACAAGTTTATTGATGAGCTCAGCCATCTCCAGCTCTAAGCCAGTGGGTGCGCCAAATGACAAGCTATTAGCTGCGGCGTCTTGTACCGCTTTTACCACTTGCGGATGCGCGTGGCCTACAATCATTGGCCCCCAGCTATTGATGTAATCAATATATTCTTTGCCATCCACATCCCAAAGTTTTGAGCCCAAGCCTTTTTTAAAGAATATGGGCGTACCCCCGACGCTGCGAAAGGCACGCACAGGCGAGTTCACACCGCCTGGGATCAGTGCTTGAGATTTTTCGAACAGGTTTTGATTGAGTGAGTTCATAAGGTAGTCAGGCTAATTGTTAATCGCAATATTTTATCAGAATCCAAAGGGATGGACTTAAAACATTCAAACAGCTGCCTCGAGACACAATATCCATGCGGTCTGCAGGGCAGCGCTTTTCTATACGTCTATTTTGAATTAAATAGCCAAGTAAATTGCTGGCTGACGTTGGCAACGTCCTCTGCATCAAACAAAGCGCCAAGGACGGCAACTGCGTCAGCACCTGCTTCAATTACGGGCGCTGCATTTTCGAGCGTGATACCGCCGATCGCAACCAGTGGAATGTCTATTTTTTGTTTGGCCTCGGCAAACAAACTGAGGGAAGCATTGACCGCCTCAGGCTTTGTACCAGAACTATAACAAGCCCCAAACGCAGCATAACTCGCTCCAGCTGTCTGGGCTTGTACGACTAAATCTAAACGGTTATAACAAGAAGCGCCTAAGATTTTATGCGCACCGAGCAAACGCCTGGCAGCACCTAAATCACAATCGGTAGCGCCTAAATGCAGGCCATCGGCATCAATTTTTGCACATAAATCCAGGTGGTCATTAATTATCAACGGCACATTAAAACTGCGACATAACGCCAACAATGCTGTGGCTTGCCGCAAGCGTAGGCCAGCATCGGCTGCTTTATTACGGTATTGCACCAAGCTAGCGCCGCCTTGCAGGGCGGCCGTTACTTTTTCACACAATAACTCTGTGTTTAAAGTATCTGGCGTAATGGCGTAAAGACCTTGAATCATGGTGTAGGCTAATGCTGGATGGGTGAAACTTTTTCAAACTGCTTGTCCGCATCGCCATCTTCATCACGCGCCCAAAAAAACCGATCAGGAATATATTGCCCCATACCCGGTCTGAAGCCATTTTTAAGCGTTTGCCAGGTATATTCTTGCGCTTCCTGAATAGCTTCTTCCATGCTGAGCCCATGCGCCAAACACGCGGCAATGGCACTCGTGAGTGTGCAGCCAGAACCGTGGTAGCTGCCCGCTAAGCGCTCCCAATGATAAGCTTTAATCAAGCCGCTGGCGCCGTTGCTATTACTGCCAAACAAGGAATTCACCACATCATTCGTCCGCTCGTGCGTACCTGTAATTAGCACATATTCGGCACCCATTTCTAATAAGCGGATGGCCGATTCATCTAATGATGTATGTTGAATTTCGTCGCCTTCTTCGTAAAACGCCAGCCTGCGTGCCTCTAAGCTATTCGGTGTAATCAGGGTCGCTTGTGGAAACAATAACTCACACATGGCCGATTGCATTTCCTCATTGGCCAACTCATCACCACGGCCTGAAGTTAAAATAGGGTCAATAATCAGTGGGACATCAGGGTAATCCGCAACAATTTCGGCAATTACGGCAATGTTTTCTACGCTACCAATCAAGCCCAATTTAAAAGCTGCAATTTGCACATCTTCTAAAATAGTGCGCGCCTGGTCATTCACCCAATCTGCGTCTAGCGCCATGACACTTTCCACCCCGACTGTATCTTGCACGGTAACGCCCGTCACCACAGAAAGTGGGTGACAGCCAATGCTGGCAAGTGCCAAAATATCGGCTTGCAAACCCGCGCCGCCGCTGGGGTCAGTTGCCGCGAAGGTAAGAACTACTGGTGGTGTCTCAATCATTTTTACTTTCTACAATCCTTACATGCATGACTCGTTTGGAGCGGGATACGGGAATCGGACCCGCGACTAAACTTTGGGAAAGTTTCGTGATGCCATTTCACCAATCCCGCATGAAAAGTAATTTTACTTTATTTTTATGTACTTTATGACTATGAAAACTGTTTAAACAAGCAATCAAACCTTGCATTGACTAAATTGGTTTGTTGAAACTTCTACTGAAAATAATAAATGCCTACTAAAGCACTTGCTGAAGCTTAAGCAACTGTTTGAATAATCCCTGCAAACATGGCACAATTTACTTGAGTCAGCCATGTGTGTTTCCGCGATATTGCCTTCTAGCTAAACATATAACAATACTCAGCATTAAGATGTTCTTAACACAAGATACAAACTATCCTAAAGCCGTTTAGCTATTAACTGCGGCAGTGGCAATAGATAAGGGAACGAAATGAAAATAGATGCACGCAATCTGAAGCATGAGCAGGTGGTTGAGTGTGATGTTTGCATCATTGGCGCTGGGCCAGCCGGTACGACGCTAGCTAGGGAGTTTCTAGATTCAGGTATTCGTGTAAGCCTGCTGGAAAGTGGAGGCGACAAGTTTGATGCCAAAGCGCATCAACTTAGCAAGGGTACATTAAGCGGCGAGCTCTACGAACCTCTTGAATCAACCCATTTGCGCCAAATTGGAGGCACTGCAAATAACTGGATTTTGCAGATGACAGACAATCAATATGGATATCGCTATACACCCTTAGATGAAATTGATTTCGAGCAACGAGACGAGGTTCCCCATAGTGGCTGGCCAATTCGCAAAGCTGATTTAGATCCCTACTATGCTCGCGTTCAAGAGGTTTGTGAAATTGGTCCTTATCAATATTCAGCAGATTATTGGGCTAAAGATGAGATGTTAACGCTGCCTCTGCCGCCAGACAAGGCATACAATAGTGTGTTTCTTTTTGGCCCTACGAAAAAGTTTACACAAGACTTTCCTGCACAAATTGTTAACTCTCGAAACGTCAATATATATGCGCATGCAACGGTGGTAGAGTTACTTTCTAATGAAGATGGTTCAAAAATTGAGCGCGCGCTGGTGCGTACCTTTGAAGGTAAGGAAATTTACTTTGCTGCAAAGCAATTTATAATTTCAGCCAATGCACTTCAAACGCCTCGTCTACTGCTTAATTCAAAGCGACATCATCCTAATGGAATAGGCAACCAGCACGATAATGTTGGCCGCTATTACATGGATCATGTCCTAATAGCTAGCGGGAATTTTGTCCCGCATGACCCAAGTTTTATCAATAAACTAAAGTTTTATGACATGCAAGGTATAGCTGGCGCTTCAGTGTTGGGGAAGATTAATTTATCGCCAGAAATCATGCGCAAAGAAGGTTTGCGTAATTTTGCAGCGATGCTTTTCCCTATGCCTTGGAGTGAATCAGATATTGATGCAATGAGTAGCGTCAGCGAACTTAAAATAAATTTAATGTATAACTTTAGCCGCTTCCCTGAAAACTTTGGGACATATTTGTTAAATATAATCCGTGGTCGGAAACGGCTGTTTCGTGCTTTGTTAAGTATAATTCGTGGTAGGAAACGGCTGTTTCGTGCTTTGTATGAAAAAGTTCGCTACGATGTTCCAGTTTTGCTGGGTTTGGGACGTGGCGGCTGGTCGCGCATAGCGAATAACGAGAAAAAATATAATCGCTTAGAGTTGTTGGCGTTGATTGAACAATCCCCTAGTCCGAATAATCGTGTGACTTTGACCAATGAGAAAGACGAGTTGGGTTGCCCTAGAATCAAAGTACACTACACATGGGATCCGCAAGATATAGCCAGTATAACGCGTGCGCAAAAAATCATGGCCGAGGCCTTAGTGGAAACTGGTCTTGGTAGCTATGAACCTCCTAAATTGCCGGCAGAATCAGTAAGAACGTTCTGGGGCGCCCACCACATGATGGGAACCACGCGGATGAGCGATGATCCGCGTGATGGTGTAGTAGACCGTGATTGTCGGGTGCATGGGGTTGAAAATCTTTATATTGCAGGAAGTGCAACCTTCCCGACCGGAGGCTACGCTAACCCAACCCTTACCAATCTGGCCTTATCGATTCGTGTTGCCGATAAAGTTAAAGAAGCATTAATGCATTTGAGTAAAAACCTGCAGTACCTATTTATACTATTTTTACTCAAAAGTCCTTTATTTATGACTGTGCTTTCACATAAGATTCGTTGATTCTTTGGGTTTGAAAATTTCTCGATAACCGGTTTATTTATCAATTAAAACTCCAGCGGGTCTATGTCTAGACTCCAGCGTACTTTATTGGCCAATGGCAATGCACGGATTTCGGGCATCCACATTTTCAGCAAGCGCTGCAAAGCTAGTCGCGTATTTGCCTGCAACAGTAACTGCGCACGCTCCATGCTTTTTAGGCGCTCCATTTGTGGACGAATCACATCATAAATCATGACTTCTGAATTTAACTGCCGCGCTAAATTGCCAGTTGATGTTAAAAATTGATTCACCACACTAAAGTCAGCTGCTTCTGCCCGCAGCAGCGCAAAAAAACTGCTGGGTGGAAATTGCATGGTAATGCGCTCTTGTAGTTGCGCATTGGCAAAGCTGACATAATCTTGGCTGCGCAGCGCATCAAATAACACATGTTGCGGAAAAGCCGTTTGTATCAGCACTTGGCCAGCTTTATCAGCGCGCCCAGCACGACCAGCGACTTGCATCAATTGTGCAAATAGTTTTTCAGCGGCCCTAAAGTCAGGGCTGTAAAGCGCACTATCAGTATCCAATACGCCAACCAAAGTCAGGTTAGGGAAATCATGGCCTTTGGCCAGCATCTGCGTGCCCACCAAAATATCCACTTCACCTGCATGTACTTGTGTCAGCATATCAGTCAACGCATCTTTACTACGCATGCTGTCGCGATCGACCCGAGCGATTCTGGCATTTGGCAACAGCGTTTGCAACGTTTGCTCTAGTCGTTGCGTGGCTTGGCCGATGGGTTTTATGTCGGCATTACCACAGCTGGGGCATTGCAACGGTATTTTTTGCTCAAGGCCGCAGTGGTGGCATTTCAATCTTTTTTGACTCAGATGCACCACCAATTTTGCCGCACAACGCGTGCAGCTCGACGCCCATTGGCACGCATTGCAGTGTAGCACTGGCGCATAACCACGACGATTTAAAAACAATAGGCTTTGCTCGCCGCGATTCAATCTCTCTCGCAAAGCCTTAATCAATAAAGGTGATAAGCCATTTTCGGTGGGAGATTTTGCAATATCAATGCAGAAAATACTGGGCAATTGCGCGTTTTGCACCGCGCGCTGCTTTAAAGTCAGTAAGCCATATTGGGTTTTTTGGGCGTTGTGCCAAGTTTCTAAACTGGGCGTTGCACTGCCCAATATAATCGGGATATTTAACTGCTTAGCACGCACCATCGCCACATCGCGTGCGTGGTAGCGCATACCATCTTGCTGCTTGTAAGAGCCATCATGCTCTTCATCCACCACAATTAACTTTAAATGTGGCATCGGCGTAAACACACTTAATCGCGTACCAATTACGATTTTTGCTGCACCCGTAC
Source organism: Methylotenera sp. (assembly GCA_036676175.1). Taxonomy (GTDB): domain Bacteria; phylum Pseudomonadota; class Gammaproteobacteria; order Burkholderiales; family Methylophilaceae; genus Methylotenera_A. Next base: position 34,713 of record JAKFDL010000030.1, read on the forward strand.
TTGCCGCCAGCCAGTTTTGCAGCCGCTCATGCTCACTTAAATTGCTATGCAAAGCCACTAGTGGATAGTGGCTTAAGCGACTTCTGAAACGGGCTTCTAGCTGTGGGGTGAGATTGATTTCTGGCACCAAAACAAGCACTTGAGCTTCTTTTTCTTGCAAAATTTCTTGCAAAATTTTGATGTAAACCTCAGTTTTACCGCTACCTGTTATGCCATGTAGTAACCATGGTTTAAAACTGTGAGTAAGTGCTAACACACTTTGAATAGCTTGTTTTTGTTCATCATTGAGTTGTGGCTCAGCTGCAGAACTCGGTATAGAGGCTTTTACCGCCAGCACTTCATGCTCTGTCACCAAACCCATGTCTTTAAGCGCAAGCATGGCTTTCTTCCAACTGGCAGAGATTAAAGCAGCATCGCCAGCAGCCAATATAGATGAGGCCTGCAGAGCAGCGATTAATCGATGTAAAAGCACTTTTTTGGCAGGGATTTGTGCAAGAATTTGACTAACATCTGTACCTTGCACCAGTTGATAGGCAAGCTGTTTACGTGTCTTGGCAGGTTTAAGTTGGCGCAAACGCAAGGGAAGGGCAGAGATGAGCGCCTGTCCCAGTGGATAATGATAATAGTCGGCACAGAATTTAAGTAGTTTGAAGTTTTGTGTATCAAAAACGATGTCGTCAAATACATGGCTGACTGGCTTTAATTTTTCAATGGGGTAGTCTGAGCTGTGCTTAATCTGCAGCACCACCCCTACCAAATTGCGTCCGGCAAAAGGCACCACAACGCGACTGCCAACCTGTGCACTAAAACTACCAGCTAGATAATCGAAAGTACAATTCAGCGGAACGTCTAAAGCAATATTGAGAATAGCAGGGTACATATTTCGTCGCGTAAATTAGGTTAAAATGCTAGTTTTACAGTTGTAATCATTATTTTGAAAGTCAGCGTTTTTTGAAAGCACATATTAGCGATTTACTCAGCCACGCAGCCACCAGTATTGGTGCTGAAGCCACGCAACTTAACATTATTATTGAGCGCCCAAAATCGGCCGAACATGGTGATTTTTCAAGTAATTTAGCCATGCTGCTGGCCAAACCCATGCGCCAAAATCCGCGTGCCATTGCTGAACAGCTCATCAAAGCGTTGCCACACAGCGACTATATCGCAAAAGTAGAAATTGCGGGCGCAGGCTTTATTAATTTCTTTTTAAGCGCGCAATCGCAGCAAACCATTATTGCGGATATCTTAAAAGCGGGGGACATGTTTGGCCGCAACAATCTGGGCAAAGGTGAAAGTGTCCAAGTCGAATTTGTCTCTGCCAACCCAACTGGCCCGCTGCACGTTGGGCATGGGCGCGGCGCGGCAGTGGGTGATTGTTTGGCGCGACTGCTTGACGCTAACGGCTGGAACGTGACACGTGAGTTTTACTATAATGATGCAGGTGCGCAAATTGAAAATTTAGTAATTTCGGTACAGGCACGCTGCAAAGGCATTGCACCCGATGATGCGAGCTTTCCCGAAAACGGCTACCGGGGCGACTATATTGTAGACATCGCCAATGCGTTTTTAGCCAAACAAACGGTGACAGCAGACGACATGCAAGTGACCGCTAATGGAACTGTAGATGATGCCGAAGCAGTGCGTACTTTTGCAGTGGCCTATTTGCGTCATGAGCAAGATTTAGATCTAAAGGCCTTTCAAATCAAATTTGACGTATTCTCGCTAGAAAGTGCTTTGTACAACACAGGCAAAGTCGACAGCACGGTGAAGGCGCTCATTGCCAGCGGCAAAACTTATGAAGAAGGTGATGCGCTATGGCTAAAAACCACCGATTTTGGTGATGATAAAGACCGCGTCATGCGTAAATCCGATGGTGGCTATACTTACTTTGTTCCCGATGTAGCCTATCATTATGACAAGTGGAATCGCGGTTTTAAACG